>JAKBAF010000070.1:1851-7054 GCA_021809305.1 bacterium | reverse complement strand
ATCAATGTAGGCCATGATCCGATACCCATCCCATTTGATTTCGAAGAGCCAGTCGTCACTATCAAACGGAGCCTCAATTAAGTGGGCGAGCATGGGCTCAATTGGGCCAGGCATAGTTTTCTTATGGTGAGGGTGGATCTCCTCAATTGAACGGTTGCTCCGCACTGAGCGGTTAAGCTTTGTCACCTCATTTTGGTCCTCCGACTCGGCATCTCTTTTTTTTATGAGAAGCCAGCTATTCTCCTTGCTCGCGTTTTTTAATTTGAGCAGCAGAAATCCACCATTCAGCTTACGACCTCGCACCTCAATCTCGATGCGCCCCTCTTTTAGCCCTTCTGAGACGGCTTTTTCAACGGATTTTTTTGAGGTGGCGCCAGGAACCAAGTAACTCCCTTCATCCCAAATGATAACAGGCCCGGCGCCATAGTTTCCTTCGGGAATCACCCCTTCAAAGTTATGGTACTCTAGGGGATGGTCTTCCACTAGAATGGCGAGTCTTTTTTGGCTGGGATTGAGAGAGGGTCCTTTGGGGATGGCCCAGCTTAGGAGAACGCCCTGATGCTCAAGGCGGAGGTCGAAGTGGTGGTGCGAGGCTGCATGTTCGTGGACGCAAAAGATAGGCCATCTCTCACCGGAGATTGGTTCCGGTGTACGCTCGAAGTGCCGCTTCTTATTATAGGCATTCAGATTCATCTCTTATGCCGTTTTGCGGCGGCCGGTGCGGGCTCCCTGGGGGCCGGTACCGCCCTTCTTTTTTGGCGGTTCATCAAGACTGGCTTTTAAGAGCGACATAATATCCTGGACCTTGCTTGGGATGGGTTCTTGGCCTTTAGGGCGCACCTTTCGACCTTTAGCCTTTTGCTTAATAATCTTGTGGATCTCTTCGGCATAGGTGTCTTTATACTTTGTAGGATCGAAGGATGTCGTAAGGTGGTCGATCAACTGGATAGCGACCTCGAGCTCCTTTGCCGATACTCTCTTTTTCTCAGGAATATTGAAGTCTGTTGAGGGCACCACTTCATTATCGTAGCGCAATTCATTTAAGACAATCATTTCTCCATAGGGCTTGATGACCCCAATATGCTCATGATTATGAATAATATATCTGGCGACGCCTACTTGTTTTGATTTTCGCAGAGCCTCTCTTAAGAGAGAGTAGGGGCTACCGGCATTTTTTTCCGGCTCTAGATAGTAAGGTTTGGAGTAGTAAATGGTGTCTATGTCGCTTTCTTTTACAAAATCAACGATCTCAATTGATTTTGATCGTGTCAGATTTGCTTTACTAAAGTCCTCATCATTTAAAATAACAAATTCTCCCGATTGGTATTCGTAGCCTTTTATGATCTCTTCCCAGGGAACCTCTCGCTCTTCGGTCTTGCATATGCGTGCATAGCGAATCTGGGAGTGATCCTTTTCATGAAGCATCACGAATTTGAACTCCCGTTCATGGCTAGCGGTATACATTCTCACAGGAATATTTACTAACCCGAAACTGATAGAACCTTTCCAAAGTGCACGCAACCCAAACTCTCCTCCGGTATACTGGACCTCGCTTAGTGAGGCAGGTAATCGGAAAATATTCATTTTAGGTATTTAAATCTATCACCTCTGCCGGAATTTAAGCTTTGAGCACAATGATCGGCTCGTTTAATATCTTTATTAGGTATCAAGAACTCAAATGGAGATGCAGGTGCAAGGCCGCTTAATTGGACCTCATACTCTACCTTTAGAACTATCCGAAAAGATCTTCTCCTTTCTTCTTAGCCCAGACCTAATACGGCTGCGCTTTGTAAACAGAGCGATGCGCTCTGTTGCAGATCGCGCCTTAGCAGACCGTCATATCCACTTTCGGCAAGAGGGGCCCGCCGCTTTACATCGGCAGCTCCATTTGGAGAGCGACCATCATGCGAGAAGGTGGGGATGGCTTGCCCAAGATGAGGATCACTCTCAAGCCCCACTCTTTATAGATGGAAAATCTGAAGCCTATTTCAAAATAGCGAAGGGCGAGGGGGCAGGCATCATCTATCGAGATGGGGAGCTTCGAATCATCGCCTCAGTGGAAGGGGTTGAGGGTGGATGGGATAGGGAGTGGGAGCTTGCACTTGGTGCAGCGATCTGGCACAAGGGAGGCTCTCACCTTCTCTTCCACCCGTCCCTGCACTCCTATCTCCTATCAGCCCATAGGAAGAAGGACCCGCAAGGGGATTCACCTCCAGGCGAAATCTCTCTTCCGCTCTTTGCGTTAGAGATTAGTAGAGAGACGTGGATGATCAACCCTGCGATGAACCTTCCTCTCTTTGCAGCTCATGGGGCAGGGTTAGATACCCCACCTTGCCGGGTTGAGGTCGAATCTCTCATTGAGGCAGGAGGGAGACTGGCCCACTTTAGCGCCTATGGCGATTCGTATAGCAGTGTCTATTACGGGGGTAGTGAAGAGGGGGTAGGAGTCAATCTACCCTGTACAAATAGGCGTAAGCTGCAGATCACCTCGAACGGGTTGTTTAAGATTAAGGAAGAGGCTCGTGGTTGGATTGTCATTGAAGCTCTGCGCCAGTCGAGCCGCCGGCACGAGATCTATCGGATCAAAGAGGACCAGCAGCAGCTCGCTATCAGTACGAGCGGGGGCGCTATCTGGGGCTGGCAGGAGAGGGGAAGCGTTGGTTTCTATCCTTTAAGCAGGGGTAATGTGGGCGAGGTCTTTGAGCCAGAGCTGGTTGCAGTATTAAACGCCTTAGAAGAGCTGCCAGGGGGGGCAAAGCTTATCGGCGTGATGGGCTGTCTCTGTAGTAAGAAGCGTGGACCAAATGAGGAGCGGCTCGTCTGTGCAATTGAGATTCCATCACCTTCGGAGGGAGGGGTGGTGACACTTCTTGCGCGTTGCTGGGCCCCCTCTAATGAGGGATTGATTTTGTGTTGGGAGCTTCAGCTGGTCTCCTCCGTAAGGTCGACCCTCATGAGCATTGCTCCTTTGATTGAGGAGGGAATTACGAATAAGCTCCTCTTTCGCTGTCAAACTTTTGAGCGGGCGATCTATAGGTTGGTCGATTCTGTCACGGGTAAGGAGTGCGTAAAAGAAGAAGGTGTAGCAATTAATTTCTAGCTTCTTGTGATCGAGGGAAAATTTGCAACTATGCTACGCTCTCTCTGAAACAATTACGGGTCTATTATGATTGTCGATCAGCTATCCAATTCTCACCGCTATTTAAGCATCCATCAGGGCTTTGCTGAAGCTTTTGAGTTCCTTAGGAATTTTAACAGCGACAACTTTGAGTATCGGCGCCTTCCAGTTAATGGCACGGCCCTTATGGCGATCATCGAGGAATCGGGTGGTCGTGGCCATGGGGGCTCTCGCTTGGAGGCTCACCGCAACTACATTGATATTCAGTTTGCGGTCACAGGTAGGGATGAGATCGGCTGGAGCCCCCACAGCGAGTGTCGATCTGTCACTCAGCCTTATAGTCAGGAGCAGGATGTCGAATTCTACTCTGACACCCCCTCTCTCTGGATTCCGGTTCCTGCCGGCACCTTTGCGATTTTTTTCCCTGAAGACGCCCACGCTCCCCTATCTGGCAGTGAGCTCATTAGAAAAATTATTATGAAAGTTAGCCTCAACTAAAGGGATACCATGTCTTGGATGGAGCGGTTAAAGAGAACACAACTTGTTGTTTTGGATGTTGATGGGACTTTAACAGATGGTGCGATGTACTACTCCGCTGAAGGGGATGCCCTAAAGCGCTTCTACGTGCAAGATGGGATGGGGATCACCTTGCTACAACAGGCGGGAATTGAGGTCGCTCTCTTAACAGGTGAGGATACGCCAATTGTCGCAAAGCGTGCGATGAAGCTTCGTATTAACCATGTGATCTTGGGCTGCCAGGCAAAGAGAGAGGCTGTAGAGGAGCTTTCGCTGCGCCTTGCAATACCGCTTGAGCACATTGCTTACATGGGTGATGACGTTATTGATGAGGCGCCGATGAAGGTAGTTGGTGTGAGGGCTTGCCCAAGTGATGCCGTCCCGGTGATTCAGCTAGTCTCAGACTACATTTGCGCCAAGTCGGGTGGAAAGGGCGCTGTAAGGGAGTTTGCAGAGCTCCTGCTTGCGACGCAAGGCCGGTCAAACCGCTTCTCCGCCGCCTAAAATCAACCCAAGGACTGGGCTCAATTGATGGCTACCGCCGAATCAATTGAGAGCTCAGGAAAGACCTGTTTGATTTTTGCTAGGATCATCAGGGTTGGATTGCAGCGGCGAGTCTCTAATCGCTGATAGTTGTATATGTTGTCGTATCCTAGCATTTTGGCAGCGCGTTTTTGCGATAGGCCAGCTTTAAGTCGGCATTGACGTACCATTAAAGCGAATGCAATTTGTGGATCTACAGGGACTCTATCACACTCTTGGAGAGCCGAACAGACGAATCAGGTAGAGGAATAATGTCCTTGGAATCTTTTGGCTCGTCAAGATAAGTCTCGAGGGCATCTCTCATATTTATCTCAAGCTCCTCAAAGGAAGCCCCTTGAGTAATGCATCCTTTTAGCTCTATTCCTTGAGCCCAATATCCCGAGCCTTCCTTATGAATTTTAAAATGGTATTTCATTGTTTTCAGTATGTACCAAATAGAGTTGGTGCGCCAGCTAAAAAAAGCAAGCTTTTTCGATAAGGGATGATAACCTTTGCAAGACAAATATTACAGCGAAGGAAAAACGTAATGGGGGTCGAGAGGGCTTCGGCTCTCTCGACTCCGGTTTGGGGGTGACCCCCATAGGGCATTGACTACACTCCCTTATTTCTTAACCACTTACCCGTTACAGACGCTTCGTTTTTCTCAATCTCATTGGGGGTGCCGGCGGCGAGGAGATAGCCTCCGGCATCGCCAGCGCCGGGGCCGAGATCGATGATGTAGTCAGCTTGCCGGATGATATCGAGTGTGTGTTCGATGACAACGAGCGTATTGCCCTCATCGACGAGGCGTTGGAGGACGCTGATGAGGATGGCAATGTCGCTTTGGTGGAGTCCTGTTGTGGGCTCATCGAGGAGGTAGAGGGTGTGACCTGTGCCGGCCTTAGAGAGTTCACGTGAGATTTTGAGGCGCTGCGCCTCGCCACCGGAGAGGGTGGCGACCTCCTGCCCGATCTGGAGGTAGCCGAGGCCGACGGAGAGGAGGGTGGAGAGCCGTTTTGCGATTTGGGGGATGGCGTGGAAGAGGGC
>JAKBAF010000070.1:0-1841 GCA_021809305.1 bacterium | reverse complement strand
GTGTGAGGCTGAGGAGCTCACCGAAGGTGACACCAGAGTACTCAACTTTGAGGCTGAGGGGGTTTAGTCGATGGCCGTTGCAGGCGGTGCAGGGGAGGCGGACGGCTGGAAGGAATTGGAGGTCGACCTTCTTGTAGCCGAGGCCTTGGCAGGCGGAGCACATGCCTTTGCGATGGTTGGTGCTGAAATGGGAGGGCTCAAGGTTGAGTGCGCGGGCTTGGGGAAGTTTAGCAAAAATTAGGCGTACATCAGCGAGGAGGTCGGTGTAGGTGCCCACATCTGAGCGGCTCGTGTGACCGATGGGGTTTTGATCGAGTAGGATGAGACGGTCTAGGTGGCTTAAACCACGAAACTTGGCGCCTCGATAGGTGAGGCGATCAGTGTGGCCGAGCGCTTCTCGGACAGCTGGGGCGATGAGGTCGTGGACAAGGGTGGATTTTCCAGAGCCTGAGACGCCTGTGACGCAGGTGAAGAGGCCAAGCGGTATGGATAGGGTGAGGTCTTTTAAGTTGTGGAGGGAGGCGCCTTGGATGTGAAGGCGAGGCCGTTTTGGTTTTCTGGCCTTTTTTGGAAGGGGGATGGCCTTTTTTCCCGTGAGATAGAGGCCTGTGAGGGAGCTTGGATTGGCCATGACCTCGGCAACGCTTCCCTTGGCGATGATTTCACCGCCGTGGCGTCCTGCGCCGGGACCAAAGTCAACAAGATAGTCGGCTTGATGGATGGTCGAGGGGTCGTGCTCAACGATAAGGAGGGTATTACCGAGGGCTTTTAGGTTGTGGAGGACCTTGTGCAGCCGGGTGATCTCTTCGTGGTGGAGGCCGACTGTGGGCTCATCGAGCACGTAGAGCACACCGCTCAAGGTGGAGCCGAGCTGGCGGGCAAGGCGGATACGCTGCGCCTCTCCATTGCTGAGTGTGGGGGCAGAGCGATGGAGCGCAAGATAGCTGAGACCGACATCGCAGAGAAATTGGAGGCGAGAGGTGAGCTCCGCGATCACCTCAGCTAGAAGGTGGGTGTCAGCCTCAGATAGGGTGAGGGCTTGAAGGGCGCCGAGGACCTCTTGGACGGGAATCTGGCAGAGGGCACCGAGGCTTAAAAGACGATCGCCAAATTGGATGAGGACGTGGCGTGCAAGTGGATGGAGGCGATCGCCGTTGCAGGCAGGGCAGGGAGGCGTGAGTGGGGAGGATTGCGCCTCCTCTTCCTCTTCGCCCTCAACGGAGAGCTCCCCCCTAACAAACCCCCACCCTTCGCACTCTGTGCACATCCCTTCAGGGCGGTTGAAGGAGAAGGTATGCGGGGTGATGGGGGGGTAGGACTTGCCGGTGCTTTCGACGGAGAAGGAGAGGTTGAAGAGGGTCTCCTCCTCTCCATGAAGAACAAGGACGAGATCGCCTGAGATTTTGGCGGCGGTGGCGATTGCTTCGCTGAGGCGAGATCTCGCATGGGGGCCAACCTTTAGCCTGTCGATGACAAGCTGGACCTGGTTGCGCCGCTTGCGGTCGAAGGGGATGGTGGCGTCGAACTCAAAGAGCTCTCCATTGAGGCGAAGCCTGAGGAAGCCGAGCTTCCTATAGCGGTCGATGAACTCCTCGATGTGGGTCACATCAAGTGGGGCGAGGATGATAAGGGGGGTGCCTGGCGGTAAATGGAGTAAACGTTCGACAACGCCATCTTTACTGATGGCGCGGATGACATCGCCTGTCTCGGGATCGTGGGCCACACCAACCCTTGCATAGAGGAGCCTTAGGTAGTCGTAGATCTCGGTAAGGGTGCCGACGGTGCTGCGAGGGTTGCCGGCGTGCGACTTCTGCTCGATGGCAATCGCTGGAGAGAGCCCT
>JAKBAF010000069.1 GCA_021809305.1 bacterium | reverse complement strand
CTCTATTGCTGGATGGGTCTACGGTCGCTTTGCCACACCTTTGCAGAGCCGCCGCACCCGCCTCTTTGCGCGAGTTGGCGCCTCGGCAATCCTTGTCTTTGCTGTCTTCTTCGGAATGCGCCAGGCCCATACAGAAAAGAGCCCAAGTGAGCTCGCATCCTCTGAGACGTCGGGATGGGTTCGCTGGGATGCAGAAAAGTTCGCCGCATTAAGAAGAGAAGGGAAGCCTGTCTTTGTCGATTTTACAGCAAAGTGGTGTCTTATCTGCCAGACCAATCGCCATCCCATCCACAGCCAAGAGGTAGAGAAGCGCTTCCAAGAGCTTGGAATTGTCAAGATGGAGGCCGACTGGACGATGCGCGATCCCGAGATCACTCGCGAGCTCGAAAAATTTGGTCGAAATGGCGTGCCGCTCTATGTCCTCTATAGCGGAGACCAGGCGCAAGCCCCAATCATTCTTCCCCAGCTTCTCACCAAAGGAGTTCTGCTCGATTCAATCCACGAGATGGAGGCGCATATCTCCCTCTCAGACAACTCTCCTGATGCGAACTTGTGAGTCCCCTATTTGATTCCCACGCCCACCTAAGTGATGCCGCCTTTGATAGCGACCTGGGGGAGGTCATCGCGCGCGCGCAAGGGGCGGGGGTCCATCGCATTGTCAATATTTGCACCGACCAAGAGACGCTAGAGAAAGGTGTAATCTTAGCTGGTAATCCAACCATCTTCCTGGCAGCTGCAACAACGCCACATGACGCTGCGTTGATCGACCCCCTCTTTGATGAGGTCTCAAGGCTAGCAATTGAGGGGAAGCTTGTGGCCATTGGGGAGACGGGTCTCGACTACCACTACGAACGCAGCCCAAAAGAGGTGCAGCAGCTCTCCTTGCGTCGCTACCTCAAACTTGCAAGAGAGAGTGGTCTTCCGCTGATTATTCACTGCCGCAATGCCTTTAATGACCTCTTTGAGCTATTAGATGGTGAGGAGCCAGTTCCGGTCCTCCTCCACTGCTTTACAGGCACATTAGAGGAGGCACAAGGGGTTATCCAGCGAGGCTTTTTCCTCTCTCTCAGCGGCATTGTCACTTTCAAAAAGAGCGAGTCGCTGCGTGAGGTGGCGCGCTTAACTCCCCTATCCCAGCTTCTCATTGAAACAGATAGCCCCTATCTCGCACCACAGAGTGAGAGGGGTAAGCGCAATGAGCCAGCCTTTCTAGCTGAAACAGCGAGGGTGATCGCACAAGCTAGAGGGATTAGCTTCGATGAGCTTGCCGCAGAGACAGCGGCTAATGCCAAGCGGCTCTTTAGAGTCCCTTAAGATGGACCTCTCCCCGATCGGTTCGCTACCCGATGAAATGCTGCTGAAGATCTTTGACTTCCTACCTGTCAAAGATCTCGCCCTCATCGGTGAGGCCTCCCATCGATTTCATCGGATTGCCGGTGATGACAGATTATGGAGCCAGCAGCTAGGTCATATTTTAGGTGAATCTCTCAGCCAAATTGAGGGAAGCCGGGCACGCTATGCACAGCTCATCTCCAACCTATCGGGACGAAGAGATGCCCCTCTTGCATCGATTGGCGAGGTCCCCGCCAATGCGAAGGTCCACATCATATCGACAGCTGATGGAAGCGTGATCGCGACCTCCAATATGACAACCTTCTCCATGTGGCCACTTAGTTCGTCCACGCCCTGGAAGATCGACCTTCAGTGCAATGGCCAGGGATGGGATGCCCATCACTTTAATCCGATACCCATTACAGTCTCCGGGTACGCTCGGCCGCTTCCCTTACTAAGATCTCGTAATGGGATCCGCCTTCTCTCACTTGATGGGGAGGCTCTCTTCTCCTATCCAACGAATCGCACTCTTGCCGCCATTCACCAGTTAGTAGATGGTTCTATAGTACTCCTATGTCGTGATGGATACATTGAGGTTGGAAGGGCATCTTCCCTTAAGTGGGAAAAAGAATGGTCAGAACAAACGAGCGCCGTCGATCCATTTCACGTCATGGCAGAGACAAAAATGTTTGGCACTCTCTATTCCAGCGTCTCTGCTTCCACAAAACCTCAATTTCTCGTAGTCGAGACGCCAGGGCGACCGGACCTTCGCCTCTCGCTCTTCGCAAAAGATGAGGCGGGGTGGGGGCGTCAGCAAGAGATCAGAATCACTCTCCCCTTATCCAGGCTAAAGGCGCTTACTGATCCTCTTCTAAGCTATAAGGTCTCTAGTTTTGAGTGGCAGGGTGAGGTCTACGCATTAGTGGACTTTGAGGAGGTCATCTCCATCTACCCGCTCTCATCTAAGGCTCCCGATCCTAAATGGTCCTTTGAGCTTAAGAAGGAGGCCCCGCTATCTGATGTCTATCCCTTCCCCTACGGCGACGCCCTTCTTCTCAACTTGGTCCACGGTGACTGCGTAACCCGTCTTCGGCTACTAAACGGGAGTGAACCGATCCTTCTATCAGAGAGCAGAGCTCCCTCAAAGACGACATCGTCATCTCTTGTGGGCTACTATCGGGGAAGCGGAGGGGTTGGCGAAATTCGCAGATCAGCCTCGCAGCTCCTCGTTACTCAACTCTCAGGTACCCCGCTTTCAACCAGCCATCCCCTACCCTTTGCTTGGCAGATAGAGATCAAGGGATGGATCGCCCTCTGCATCAGCCTCTCTCTCTATTTGGCGAGCGCTAGAGGTGATCCTTATCGCGCTAACGCAAGGGTTGCCTACCTTGGGATCGGGGGATCGCTTGGTGCTCTGGCACTATGGAACCCCGATAGAGAGGTCAGCTGGTGCGCCAGGGCCTGCTATGCCCTCTCCCTTACCGCTATCGGCCTTGCGGGTCTTGCCTTGCTGCGATCACCCATACCCATGGGCCGGCTGCGCAAAGCCGGCTACACAGGTGCCACCCTCTCCTTATCCTACGCCATCTGGGCTACACTTGGCCCTCTTTGCCCTCAGTCAAGTAAAACGCGGCAGCGCAATAAGAGGCTTAAGAGACCAACCTCATGGTGGGCCTCATGGTGGTCATGTTAAGCCCTATTTTCACGGAAGGCTCATTTGATCTTTATCTAAACTTAATGTAATATAGCTAAAGTATAGGTATAGATTAAAATGAAACTATTATTGGTTTTAGCTGAAGGGCGTTCGTAAGGTGAAAAAGCGTTTGAAAGATCAGGCTATGAAGCGGCTTGTCAGCTCTCGCTGCGCCGATCTCATCGTCAAACCAGGCCTCCTTCGCATCTCCCATGAGGAGCCTCCCTTCCTAAGGCGAGTGCGCCTAAACACCGATGCAGTAGATGGCATGCGCATCCTCTATGCGGCCAATCTTGGGTCTCGCCTCTCTTGGGCCCGCGTTGCAAACCTCGCCCTTCTTGCCCTTCAGCGCCTCTTTGGGAAGGAGACCGCTAGCAGGCCAAGAAGGGTCAGCAAAGGGCAGATCCACCCCTCGGACCTGCCCGATCCTAATTGGGATCAGGCCTTCGCCATGCTGCGAGAGTTAATTAGCTTTATGCGCTCCGAAGCCCCAGAGGCGCTTGCCGCGCAAGTTATCCTCACCCAAGACGGCAAGATGCGGGCAGAGGGGGCGCGCGATAGACCACCCTCAGACCCAACGGGTCAGCGAGGCTCCGGCCAAGACACCCTTATCTACCCCTCATACACCTATTCGAGCGATGACCCCATCACTAGGTTGCGGAAATAGCGGATGATCCCGACTGCGTGCCGCTAGACCCGAATAGCTAAAGAGAGATAGAGGCCACTTGTCCCAAAATTGGCATGGGTGGCATCTGGTAGTGTCGTATCAGCAAATGCTGGTGTTGCCAGATAGGAGATGAGGCGCAGGCCAAGAATATTCACGTAGTAATCAATCTCGTAACCAATCTCCCCAACGACCCGCACTGGATATCCGCACAAACAAAAACAGTCCTTGTAGTTAAGGCCTGCTCGTAAATTGAAACCGACGATAGAATTAACGAAGTTGCGCTTCTTATAGTCATCAACGATCGTCCCAATACCCTGAAAGGTTTGGTTCCTCTCCCATGAATCGCTCCTGTTCCCAATAAGCCCCATTGTGCTGAAAAATCCAGCCGCGCTCAAACAACCGCAGATTCCATATTCGCCCCCCACCCCAAGCTCTAGACCCCCGCCATCAAAGCGTGATTTCTCTTCCCAAAACGCCGGGCTATTACGACCCTCTATCGCTTGAAAATTGACATTGCGCTGAATCTCTGCACCAACATAGCGACCATCGACAAAGGCGTAAAAAAAAGAGTCACAGTCACAGTAGAAGTTGTGGCCAAACCTAAGGTAGGCGGTGTCGTATAGCGTCCTCTGCCTTGCCGAGAGGCTACTTGTCGGATCTTCAAAGACCTCGCCAATATGGTTAATCACCGCAACAGGATAGGGGGCGATATCGACAGACTTTCCGTCGCGATAGGAATGGATATGCTTGTAGGTAGCGTTGGCAAAAAGGCAGGGTACTTCGCTGTACCAAGAGGCCCAGACCCTAAAACCCCAGTGGAAATGCGGCTTCACATCAAACAGAGTGTGGGTAGTTCTACCATTATCTAGAAAGGTCTGACCATCTGCAAATGAGAAGGCCTGGACACATGGCTCTTCCCAAAGGGCTGCACCACCAACCTCCCACCAGCCACAAAGCCAGGAGCTGTCGCATAGGCAAAAATCGGGGGCACAACATGGCTCTGCACCAGCTGTCGAAAATAGAGACGTCAACGCCATTGCGCATCCAACGGCCAGTCTAGAAGCAAATCTTCTCATGTCATCATCTCCAAATTCGTTACATAGAGGCAATTTTTGTTGCACGACCTCAGCTCGCGAACGACGCTACCAAATCAAAGGTTTTTGTAAAAGCGCTGGCATAGCTCGTTGCTTCTATTTCTGCAGCGTGCTACATTCAGAGGTCCGCATCCTCTTTTGGAGTTCTAAATGTCTTCAGTGAAAAAAAAGCGTCGTCTTAAGATCGCTAAGCACAAGCGCAAGAAGCGCCGCCGCCGTGATCGACATAAGAAGAAGTAGCCTTACCGCTACCCTTCTCTTGAGTACCCTCTCACCTTCCTTACTTATTTTAAGATAGGAGATGAGGGGGTTTCTTTTTCCTCCGCTTTTTTTTTGAGGTCATCCATGTGGGAGTATCCTGAATCTTACGCTTTAATTGTCATTGGCGCCGGCCACGCAGGCTGCGAAGCAGCTCTCGCCTCTGCACGCATGGGCCTCCCTACTCTCCTACTCACGATGAACCTCGACACCGTCGGGAAGATGAGCTGCAATCCCGCCATCGGAGGGATCGCCAAAGGCCATCTTGTCCGTGAGATCGACGCCCTTGGCGGCGAGATGGCAAAGGTGACAGAGGCCTCTGCTATCCACTCTCGGATGCTCAACCAGAGCCGTGGACCCGCTGTCTGGGCGCCAAGGGCCCAATGCGATCGTATTCTCTATCAGTTCGAGATGAAGGCGCGAATCGAAAAGACCCCGAATCTCCATCTTAAACAGGGCACAAGTGAGGGGCTGTTAGTTGAAGGTGGCAAGATCAAAGGAGTCCTCACCTCCGAGGGTATTCTCTATCGCGCCGAGACGGTCGTTCTCTCCTCCGGTACCTTTTTGCGAGGCCTCCTCCACATCGGAGAGCAGCATCAGGATGGCGGGCGAGCGGGCGATAAGCCCTCTGTCGGCCTCTCTGCTAGCCTCAAATCCCTCGGATTCACACTCGCGCGGCTCAAAACAGGCACCCCCCCGCGTGTCAACCTACGCTCAATTGATCTTAGCGCAACCGAGGTACAGCCGGGTGAGCCCGGGATTCGCTTCTCCTTTGATCCACGAGAGCGCCCCCCTCTTCCGGAGGTTAACTGCTACATTACCTATACGACGGAGGAGACGCACCAGATCATCCGCGATAACCTCCACCGCTCCCCTATGTACTCTGGCAAGATCGAGGGGATCGGCCCCCGCTACTGCCCCTCCATCGAAGATAAGGTCATGCGCTTCAAAGATAAGGAGCGCCACCAGCTCTTCCTAGAGCCCGAAGGGCTAACCACCCAAGAGGTCTACGTCAACGGCATCTCCTCCTCACTCCCCTTTGATGTCCAATATGATGTCGTCCACTCCATACCCGCCCTTCGCCACGCCGAAATCATGCGACCCGCCTACGCGGTTGAGTACGACTATGTCATCTCCGGCCAGCTCTCCCCCTCGCTCGAAACCCACCTTGTCGAGGGGCTCTTCCTCGCAGGACAGGTCAATGGCACCTCCGGCTACGAGGAGGCTGCCGCCCAAGGTCTCATAGCCGGCATCAATGCCGCAAATAAAGTCCTTGGCAACGCTCCCCTCATACTCCGCCGCTCTGAGGCCTACATCGGGGTTCTCATCGACGACCTCATCACCAAAGGGCTCGATGAGCCCTACCGCATGTTCACAAGCCGCGCCGAATACCGCCTCCTACTTCGCCAAGACAACGCCGATCTGCGCCTGCGCCACCATGGCCACAAGCTCGGGCTCATCACCGATCAGCAAATGAATCATCTAAATCACAAGCGAGAGCTTGTTGCGAAAGAAGAGGCTCGCCTTGCCAAGACCTTTAAGCAGCTTGATGGCAAGGGATTCTCTCTCACCCAGCTCCTCTCTCGCCCCGATGCCACCTATGCCACCCTCCGTGCTACCTATCCAGACGATCTTCACGACCATGGCAGCGAGGTGAACCTCCAAATTGAACTCTCCGCCAAGTACGCAGGCTATATTGCCCGGCAAGAGCTTGAGGTGGGTCGGATGGAGCGGATCGAAGAGGTCTCTATCCACCCCTCCTTCTCCTATCACGAGATCAAAGCCCTCAGCAAAGAGGCTCAAGAAAAACTCGCACGCGTCCGTCCACAAAACCTCGGCCAGGCCTCCCGTGTGCGCGGCGTCTCTCCAGCTGATATCTCTGTTCTTCTTGTTGCCCTGAAAGCCCAAGAAGAGATAGAGGCACCTCCCTGCTGCTCATGAAGCTCACTCTAATCCGCGCTAACGCCCTGCCTATTCTCGACCAGCTCCATCTTGAGGAGGCCCTTACACGAGAGGG
>JAKBAF010000068.1 GCA_021809305.1 bacterium | reverse complement strand
TGCGGGCTCGCTCATGGGCCGCTCAAAGAGTATCAGCTCAAGACGCAGGCTAAGATTAAGGAGCTCTGTAGCGAGCCAGCTATACGCGAAATCTATCTTGATTACCTAAGGGATCTCCACTACCTAGAGGACTCCAAGACGCTCTCCCTTTTAGGAGGGTTCCTCTCTTGGCACTTTTCGACCACCTCCTCCGAATCAGATGAGCCCCTTATCCCAAGCGCCCTAATTACAGAGCTTGCAGAGAAGGATCTTCCACGTGGCGCAAGAAGCGCTCTTGGAGATGAGTTCGACGCCGCTTGCCACCTCCTTCTTGAGCGGGGCTTTCTCTTCCAAGTGCGGCCGTATGATAGACAGGAGAGGATGGTAGAGGCCCTCATAGAGGGCCTTGCGCTCAGATTGCCAAGGGGGCTCTCCGATCAGGCGCTCTGGCAGCTCCTTGTGTTGAGGGGCGAGCGGCACCTTCACAAAAGAGACGCGCAGGTATTGTCTCGAGTGATGACTGCGGCAATTTCGCGGCTGATCAAATCCGAGATCGCCTCTCTTAACGAGATTGGGATCGATTCAAACGAGCCAGGACTTGATCAGCTGCTGATTGCGCTCTCAGAGCATCTAGCGCCATCAGAGCTTCTTGCCCTCGCAAACGCCCTCTCTCCCCTTAATCTTAAACTGCCACTTACCCGATTGACAAAGAGGTTGATCGCCTCCGAAGCAGAGCTAGGTCCGGAGGAGCTCATCCTCATCCTCCATCTTGCACGAAAGTATGGAGAGCAAGGAATTATCTATCCCTTGCTCATCTCTTGGGTGGGAGGGGTAGGCGGCCGCATGGAGGCGCTGGCTAGTGCGTGCGAAACAGAGGGCCTTCTTGCTAGCAGCAACCAAGTTCTCTTAAATTACGATTTTCTACTTCCACTAATTGAGCTTCCAGCCGTCTCTTTAAAAGTAGTAGATCTAATCTCGCAAGCCGTTGCTCTTGAGGGTCAGGGAAGCACCAAAAAGAGTGCCCTCCACTTGCTCCTTGGTAAGGGGCTCCTGCTTCAGCTCCCCTTTGAAGGAAAGGATGTAGTAGGACTCCTATCGGCGCTGGTCCAGCTTCCCGCCCTTAGCCCCAAAGAGAGCCGGATCACTCTCGAATGGATGGCCACCTACCCCGCACCCACCCTTGATCTAAGTCGGCAGATAGTAATCCAGCTTATCGAAAAAGCGATAAAGGCTTTAGATAGAGAGCCTCTAGCGCCAGCTCTTACTAAAAAACTCCAGCTGTGGCTCCCCGCTCTTCTCTCCCATTTTGCAAAAAAGGCGAGGAGCGCAGAGCCTCTTATCGCTCTCCAGGCCCTAGCTGACGAGAAAGGTCTGATCGACTCCGCTCTTAATGAGGGAAGGCAAGCGGAGTTTGATCTCTTTATCACCTCTTGCCACAAGGTCTCTGTGAAGGCAAAAGGAGAAATATTAAACAAATTATCACTTATTAACGAGCACCTTACGACCCTCTCTAAGCTCGAAAGAGATCGAGTTGCAGCTGCGCTATGGAGTCTTGTATCAAAGGGCGCCAAAGCGGGCATCTTTACCCTACTCCCCATTATTAAGAAACTCATCAATGCACACCCCTGGTTGAAAGAGAGCCCCTTTGCACAAGGAGCAATAGAGCCGCTACGAGCGCTCTTTCTCCTCTTTCTGAATAAGAATCGCTGGCTAGAAGCGATGAGCCTGCCTTTTATTCTTAAATCAGAGAGCGAGCCGCCCCAAAGTTCACCTTGGGAGGATGATCCAGCAGCGTGGAAGGAGCCTCTTACACAACACGCTTTACTACTTCTTGCACGTGTGCAAGTTGCCGATTTCAGAGAGCTTTGGAGCCACGCCTATTTAATACTTGGTTTGGATTTTTTTGACAGGCTCCCCGATCCAATCGTACTTATTCCGGATCTCCTCGATCTTCCCACACTAGATCGCATAAAAAATGGTAAGGCTAAAGATGCAACAAGCCTTTTTACAGGTCTAACTCACGCCCTCTCAGCCCCTCACCTGACGCCTCTCTTTAAAAAGTCCCATTTTTCAATTGATGAGATCAATGGCTACAGCCGGTTGATGACGGGTCTGATGTTGTTGCATGAAGAGAGGTCTACCCTACCTCCCTCTGTAATTAGAGGTAGACGCAATCTCCTCCTTTCCCTGTTGAGCCACACTCCACCTCAACCTAAAACAAGAGCCAAATCGAGGGTTAAAAAACAAGCTACACCACGCCCCTATCTTCACCTCCTTCCGCAAGAGAAACGAGAATCTTTTCATTCTTTTAATGCTCTAACCTGTGTTTGGTCCGTAGAAATTGATGAGTTGCAGCTTGGTCATAAAAGCATCCTAGAATTAGTCACAACCAGCTCAGAAATGCAGAAATTTCTACCAAATCTCCTCTCTACTCTTTATGCCGAAGTATTTAATCGCATAAAAAAAGTAGAGAGTGATGAGAATGAACTAGCTTATATTAAATTGCTTGAGGCTATGGCCGACGGTGAGACAAGCTCTAATGCCCTGAAACCGCTCGTCTCATCAAAAATCTGTCCAGCTCTACTAAGAATAAGAGCCCTTACTCAGGCCCGTGGTTATTTAAAACGGGGGCTCAAAGAGGAGGGTAAGTGGCTTAAACGGGCGAGCGCTCTTGTTCCCTCACTTGCTGCTGAGTCCTTCCGGCATGAAGGCGAGAGTGGCCTCTGCAAAGCGATCTCTCTCCTGTTAAATGATGTCACCTGCCATCCAACGCTAGAGCATGTGAAAATGGCCGGCGAAACCCTGGGAATCGCTTGCGCTACAAAGGACTTTCAAGGAAGCAAGCTTGCGCCATCATTTATCACTCTTTTTCAATTTATTAAAAAGACTGCCGAGTCTGGCGCCGATCGCACCGCTTGCTATACATTTCTTGTCGATATGATGGCCTTTGCCTTAACTCTACCTCTAGACAAAGAGGATCAAAAAATCTGGTTGAAAGCGACCATAGAGTTTGCTGCAACTGTCCCCTCCTATGACAACATGGCTCGCTGTTTGCGATTTGTTATCGCACCGGAGATACCCATTTCAATTGCGTATCGCAGGGACTCCTTGCATCAACTACTTAAGGGGCCCCTAAGGGAGCCTTCCTCCTTGCGTCTCTATGCCCTCAGCCACCTCCTCTTTCTTAGCTTAAAAGGAAAGACGCCCAATTTCGATCTTATAGACCTCCTATCACAGGATGAAAAGCGGCTTTGCCAAAGTGCCTCCGCATTCCTTTGCTCCCTTTTGCCAAAATTAAAGGTGTCATTTGAATGTTTCCTTGAAAAAGTCGGTGAGATAGAGGCTGGTCCGTCTGATAATGATGAGCTCACCCTCCTCGGATGCGGCTTTATGGAGGCCTTTTTCCGAAGGATCCTCTGTGTCTACCTGAGCGGAAAGGGAAAAGAGGCCGCAATTCAACGAGAAGAGCTCCAACGGGGACTATACCAGAGCCTTCATGATGACCCCCTCTACGGCTCTTATCTCAATAGCGCGCAAAAGGGGTCGCTTGGCTCATGGATCGATCGGTCAATAACCTGCTCTCTCGCCTCCCTCAGGGCCCTGGCAGAGGACCCCGCGTCGCTAGATGTGGCCATCACTACATTTGGCGCTATGATGAAGCGAGGGGGTGCAAGCGGCCTTCCCGTAGAGGAGTATGTGCTGTTCAGCGCCATCATGCGTAGGCTACCGCTGCAAAAAAGAGGGTGGCAGCTTACCCATCTCTCCTTGCTCAAGGAGATCTTCTCCTTTATCTTTCAAGGCACTTTTTACAATACCTTCCTAAGCGATCTCATTTCAACTGTTGGTGATTCCCTTGTCGCCCTCTCATACCGCCGCCAGCATCATGACATGGCACTACCTCTTGTGCGAGTGATAAGAGAGGTGGCTGATTCCAAAATCACTCAAATAATAATTGATCGATGGTTTTTGGCACTTACCGCTCTAAATAAAAAAGATAAGGAGTCGCTGCCCGCCGAACTGATGTTGGGAATAGTTGCTGAGTTTAGGGAGTTTATTTCCGATGCAACTTGGGATCATCCAGATCTATCACCTCCGAGCCCAAGGGTAGCCGGTACAAAGCATAACAGCTCCTCTCCTGAAAAAAAGAAGGGAAAGTAGGTTGAAGAGAGCAAAATTGCCTCTTCTCTCTTTGATTTTAATGCTAAAACAATATATAATATGGAAAATTTTAAGGACATTATTGAGTGCAGAGTGAATTATCGCCAGCTTCTCCCTCCCCACCATCAACGAGATGGAACTTCGATAGTTTCGTTCTTATCGGGGCCTCGGCTATCTCTTTGCTTGTTGCAACAGCCCTCTATCGGGGAGGCAAGCCGCGGGGCGTGGCGCTTAAGGGTGGCGCTATTAACTTCGTCCTCAGCTCCTTTTGGTGGTTAGCCGTTCGAGGTCGATGTAAGGAGCCCTATAAGAAAGGAGTTCCTGAACCGAAGATTAACACGGCCAAAGAGGCGGAACCCCCCATAATAGCTGCCTCCTGGAAGGGAGACTTCTCGCTATGCAACCTTCTACCACTTGAGCTTATCTTTCTTATTGGCCGCTATCTCGATCTCGCCTCGCTTCGATCACTCACGCAAGCTGAGCGTTCTTTGCAAGAGTGCGGCTTCCATCCTCTTTGGAAAGAGGCGCTTTTGGACCGATATGGCGATGGAGTTGCGGGCGTCTACCAGGAGGTGTTGGAGAGCCATCCTGGTAGGCTCTACTGCCTTTTAAAAGCCGTTGAGTCGGCGCTCCTCAATCCGATTCATCTGGTGCCTGTATCGCCTGCTTGGCACGCGAAGCTCTTTGGGAGATCTCCGACAGAGGCCCCCTCCCTCTACCAAGCCACCCAAGAGAGTGTGGCTTATCAAAAATCTAATAGCTCTCTCTTTCTTCCAGTACGTGAGAGCGGAAGCCTTTTGCATCAATCGGTTTATTTAGAGGAAAATGAGCTTGCCTCATGGGGACTCGAGCGTGGGGATAGCTTTATCCTATCGCCGCTTGAGGGTGTTGAGCTCTTCTGGGGAGGCTATGCATTGTTCGGCCAGCCACTTCCAGATACGGCTCCAAAGAGAAAAACTTCTGGGCGCTGTGTAGGTCTGAGATACCAGGTGGATAGTAATGAGCACCTTTTTTTAATTGGACAAGAAAGTGAAACAAAGCGTTGCATAGCTTTGATAAAATCTAAAGGCGAGGCGACCTCATCCCGCATTGATTTGGAAATGAATGCCAGTGACCTTAAAGGTGGGGGAGGCTTCCTCTATGAGCTAACGGACCACCGCGATGGGCGCAAGCTTCACCTTCTCTCCCTATGGTCGCAGGGCGGGGCTGAGCATCTCTTTGCAATTGATCTACGAGACGGCACGACGGTTAAGCTTAATCCACCACGCCAAAGTGGTCTTGGGAAGGTGGTGGTCTTTGGGGGAAGGGAGCTCATGCTTGTGAAAGAGAGGTACGGACCCCATAAAGCGATTGATCCACTGGCAAGGGATGGAGACGCATCACTCGTGCCCGAAAGCAGCTGGAGCCAGGCGCTAACCATTGAAATCAGACGATTTGGCAAACTACAGCTGCTCTTTGCAAGGATAGGGAGTAAGGTGGATGTCTGGAATGTGCCCCAAGAGGGAGACTCCCAACCAAGCCACCTCTATTCACTACAAATGCCACCCCCTCCCTCTGGCTGGGAGGGCGATCGCAATTTACAGTTCTATACTGATACAAACTCTGGCCATCCTTGCTTAAAGATGACGCAGTCTAGGCCGGGCTCCCCTAGTGGATTTGATTTCGCTCCCCACCTCCCCCTATTTCAATAAATCGCTTAATCGAAAAAAGACAAGCATTTTTATAGCAACAACTTACTATGAAACGTTAAAAATCAGCTACTTTTTTTAACAGACGCTCAACCCGCCTCTGAGCGTCTTCATTGCCTCTTACAGCCAGCGCCTCGTTCAATTGGATGAAGAGCTCCCGCTCTGCCGACCTTAGGCGAAGAAAGGGATCCGTACCAGCTCCCTCGCCGACATCTTGGAAAAGCAGAATATAAGCCGTACATAGCCGAAGAAGCTCTCTTAACGACGCATCATGCAGGCCTTTTTTTTGTGCGATAAACTCAAGCAGGAGTGGAATGACTCTCCCGTTCTTCTCTCTAATCGATGAACTCTCCTCATTCGTGAAGAGAGCCAAAAGCTTCGAGGTAAGATCTCCCTGGCAGAGAGAGCGGATTGCGTCCATAAGCATCTCATCACGCCCCCTAAGAATCCAACCAAGAAGATCGGCGGGATGTGAGAAGAGAGCCTCTTCGATGATGCGTCTTTGGCAAGCAAGAGAGATCCATTTAACCCCAAAGGTGATCCCGAGAGCTTCAACACCTAGAAGCTCTTCTCTGGGTATGAGCGGTAACTTTTCATGGTCATAGAGAATTTCGAAGAAACAGAACAGGGCTGAGGAAGAATGAACAGCCTCATCACTATGTGAAGTAACAAAGAGGTTAGCTAGCTCTCCTGTGATTAAAGAATCCTTGCCAACCCAATTGCGAAAGTAGTCGCCAAGTTCTCCAAATTCATCACCGATCTTTTCGCCCTCTTCAACTCTGTCTCGCAGCGCAAGTAGTCTGCTGCGAGAGAAAAGAGGGCAGGAAGTGGAAGCACCGTAAAAGTCACCGCCCGGCTCCACCCTCTTCTTAAGTTCCAGTGAAGCAGCAGCAATCACCTTCTTATGCAACTTCAGCTCTCTCTCTTCGCCATCAAAGGTGAGACAGAGATCTGAGTAGACCCCACTCAGTGGTTGGTAACGAGGAGGAAGTGGTAGACCGCCTCTTTCCTGAGAAGAAGAGAATTGATCCATGCAATAGATCTCTCGAAAGAGGTGGCAAGAGGAGAGAAGAGAGCCCAGAGAGTGTCGGCAAGCAAATTGCTCGATCTCGCGCCAATTCTCCTCTGAGATGCTATGCTCGAGCAAACAAAGCCCAATGTAAATCGATGAACTATTGGAAGAGAGGAGGGAGGGCTGCGCATCGATCTGCTTGATGAAGTGGGGATTTGAAAAGCCCCTTTCTTGACCTAGCAGCGCAGCAAGTTCTGCCAAGTGCTCG
>JAKBAF010000067.1 GCA_021809305.1 bacterium | reverse complement strand
TAAGATCGCTTGTAGACTGCCTGAGGAGGCAGATCTTCTCAAATTCATCTTGGTGGTAGAGCAGCTCCTCTTTTCTAGTACCGCTCTTGTTGAAGTCAACGGCAGGATAGCAACGCCTGTCAGCAAGTCGTCTATCAAGAACAAGCTCCATGTTGCCTGTTCCTTTGAACTCTTCAAAGATCACCTCATCCATACGAGAGCCCGTGTCAATAAGAGCGGTGGCAAGTATGGTAAGAGAGCCTCCTTGCTCGATGTTACGCGCAGCACCGAAGAAGCGCTTCGGTTTGTGAAGGGCGTTGGCGTCGATACCGCCCGTGAGGATCTTTCCAGAATGGGGCTGGACTGTGTTGAAGGCTCTTGCAAGCCTCGTGATTGAGTCGAGGAGGATGACCACGTCGTGTTGGTACTCAACAAGGCGCCTCGCCTTGGCAATCACCATATCGGCGACCTGTACGTGTCGCTCTGGCGGCTCATCAAAGGTGGAAGCGATAACCTCACCACGAACGTGGCGGATCATATCTGTAACCTCCTCTGGCCTCTCATCAATCAGCAGAACCATGAGGATCACCTCAGGGTTGTTGATGGCAATCGCATTCGCGATATTCTGCAGGAGAACGGTCTTTCCTGTGCGTGGAGGGGCGACAATCAGGCCGCGTTGACCTTTACCAATTGGCGAGACAAGGTCGAGGACGCGGGTGGAGAGGTTCTCTCGCGTCGTCTCCATTACAAGCCGCTTGCTTGGATAGAGGGGGGTCAAATTCTCGAAAAGAAGTCGATCACGGGCAGCCTCTGGTGGCATGCCATTGATGGTGTCCACCTTGAGAAGAGCGAAGTACTTCTCCTTCTCTTTAGGGGCGCGGATAGTACCCGAGATGGTATCCCCTTTTTTTAGGTCAAAGCGGCGAATCTGGGCAGGGGAGATGTAGATGTCTTCAGCAGATGGGAGGTAGTTGTATTGAGGGGAGCGGAGGAAGCCAAAGCCATCGGGGAGGACCTCGAGCGTCCCTTCACCATAGAGGACCTCATCTAGCCGCTCCGACTTGACCTTGACGATCTCGAAGACGAGTTGGGATTTGGTCATGGTACTTACGTGCTTAAGCCCCATCTCCTTGGCAACATAGTTGAGCTCGTCGATGTTCATTCGTTGGAGCTCAGAGATCTTGGTAATCGGCTCTTTGGTAGGGTGGTACTTGGTGTCATCCTTTGATGGATACCCGCCTTGGCGCCCCCTTGACACCTCTTTGATCTCGATCTCTTCATCTGTTTCGTGGTTCATCGACCTGTGGCTCCTTCTGAGGATTAGTTAACGATTTGAAGAGGACGCATGTTGCTTGATACAACTCTTTTAGCGTTCCATTGTTGACGAGTACATACGTGGCTCGCTTCGCCTTCTCGTCTAAGGGAAGCTGCCGCTTGCTGCGGATATCGAAGTCGTCTCCCGCCTTTCCCACATTAGCAAAGCGGGCTCTACATAGAGCCTCACTGCTAACGACAGCAATTGTGGCGTCGTAGTCGCTATCCATCTTCACCTCAAAGAGGAGGGGGATCTCAACGACGAATAAGGGGATGTCCTTTGTGCGGACCTCTTCATAGAGGCGAAAGACCTCCTGGTGAACGCGAGGATGGAGCAGCTTCTCTAAGGCCTCTAGTAGGGAGGGATCCCCGAACACCCGCTTTGCTACCTCAATGCGATCGATCGTATTGCTACGGACGATGCCAGGCCCCAGCAGGTCAATGACCGCATTGGCCGTGGCTTTATCTTCAGAGAGGAGCTGGTGAACGATGGTGTCGGCGCTGATTACAAAAGCGCCAAATTCCTTTAGGAAGCGGCAAACCGTAGTCTTTCCGCAGGCGAGACCGCCCGTGACTGCAACTTTCCTCAAATACTAGCACTCCTTCCAATTTTTTCCAACGACAATATCAACAGGCGTCGCAACTGAGAGCTCAAATGCCTTCTCCATGGCCTCTCGAAGGGGTGGGATAAAGGTTGAGACCTCGCTCTCAGGAAGCTCAAAGAGGAGCTCATCGTGAATCTGGAGAAGAAGACGGGCCCGAAAAGCTTGGGAATGAAGGAGTTCTGCTACTCGAATCATGGCGGTCTTGATAAGGTCAGCAGCGCTCCCTTGAAGAGGGGAGTTTATGGCCAGTCGCTCGGCTGCAATTCGCATACTCCCATTAGAGCTGTTGATGTCGGGAATAAGGCGCTCACGCCCCGAAATGGTGGTTGCCCTTCCGGTCTCCCTGGCCACGCGCTTGCAATACTCAATATACTCTTGAACCTTAGGGTAGCGAGCAAGATAGGTCTCAATAAACTGCGCCGCCTCTTTGTGAGAGATGCCAATCTGGCGGGAGAGGCCAAAGGCTTGCTGGCCGTAGATGATGCCAAAGTTGACGGCCTTCGCGGATGCGCGCTGCTCTTTGGTGACCCGGGCTAGAGGGATATCAAATATCTTCGCCGCAGTCGAGGCGTGGATATCCTCGCCCTGCTCAAAGGCATCAATTAAGGCGGGGTCGCCTGAGAGGTGGGCAAGAAGGCGAAGCTCAATCTGGGAGTAGTCAGCGGATACAAAGAGCCAGGGAGGCTCATCAGAGGAGGCATGGGGGCGGAAGGCCTCCCGAATCTTTCGGCCCTCCTCAGAGCGGACGGGAATATTCTGAAGGTTGGGATCTTGGCAGGAGAGGCGGCCTGTCGCTGCAACTGACTGGTTAAAGGTGCAGTGGACCCTTCCGGTCTGAGGATTGATCTCATTTGGGAGGGAATCCACGTAGGTAGAGCGGAGTTTTTCAAGGGTGCGGTAGTCGAGGACTTTACCCGCAATTGGGAAGTCGAATTTGAGAAGTTCGAGCACCTCAGCTCCGGTGGAGTAGGAGGAGCCCTTTGCCGTCTTTTTTGTGGCTTTGATTCCAAGGTCCTCAAAGAGGATGCGACTTAACTGCTTGGGTGAGTTGAGATCAAAGGGGGTTCCAGCTAGCGTGAAGATCTCCTCCCGCAAGGTCTCAATTTTAGAGGTAAAGTAGCTGGAGAGCCTTGCTAAGTGGTTTCTATCGACAAAGATCCCGGTGCGCTCCATATCGATGAGAACCGGCAGCAGGGGAAGCTCGATCGTTTCGAAGACGCGCAAGAGGTTGGGACGCTCTTTTAGACCTTGCTCAAGGTCTGCCCTCAAGCGAGAAGTTGTTGTCACATCTTCGGCGCAGTAGCTAGCCACACTCTCAATTGGGACAAGATCCATAGTTGTCGCACGTCGGCCCTCACCGATCAGCGCCTTGATGGGGGTCATGACGAGCTGAAAGGTAGAGAGGGCGAGTGCATCAAGTGAGTGGTTGCGGTGGTGGGAATTCAAGAGAAAGGAGGCCACCATCGTGTCGAAGGAGATCCGCTTGATAGGGAGACCCGCCTTTGCAAGGACGTGGACGTCGTATTTGATGTTATGGCCGTAAAAAGCGATCTTCGGTCTCTTAAAGAGGGGCTGCAAGAGAGCAATCGCACGCTCCCTGCCAAGCTCTCCATTCATCGGGATGTACCAGGCCGATGAAGCGTCATGACCAAGGCCAATGCCAACAAGTTCTGCAAGGAGCGGTCTTAAGCCCGTTGTCTCGGTGTCAATACAGATCTCATCAAAGGCTGAGAGTCTGGCTACAACCTCTTTTAGAGCCTCTTCACTGTCAATTATTTCATAACTAATTTTAGTTGCAGGCGGTTCTCGTGTGGGCTCCTCCCTCACGGCCTCTTGGACGGGTCGGAGTGCCACCTCTTTGCTAAGCGAGGCAAAGTTCATCTCTTGAAAAAAGGCCTTTAACCCCTCTAGATTAGCTTCTCGCTTAAGGTAGTCAGATGGGTGCTGCGGGATAGGAAGGTCGCAATTGATAAGCGCTAGTTGCTGGCTGAGCCGAGCCAGTTCCGCTTCATCGCGGAGTGTTTCCTGCTTCTTTTTACCCGATACCTTCTCAGGATTTGCAAGGAGCGTCTCAAGTGAGCCAAATTCTTGGAGAAGTGAGGCGGCAGTCTTAGCGCCGAAGCCGGGAAGGCCAGGAATATTATCGCTCGCATCGCCCATCAAGGCTAGGAGGTCTACGATCTGGTCGGGGCGGACCCCATAGATCTCCTCGACCTTGGCCTTATCAATAATCAGGTTATCTTTGTGAGTATTGAGCAAGAGAACCTTGTCATCCACAATTGGGGCGAGATTTTTGTCGGAGGTGCAAAGGTAGACGGTGGCGCCTTGCTCTGAGGCCCATTTCGCAATGCTTCCCATAGCATCATCTGCCTCAACGCCTGTTAAGGTGATCTGCGGTATGCCCTCCAGCTCGCAAAATTCAGCGGCCCGTGCAATTTGTTGCGGCAGGTCATGCGGAATGGGCTTGCGGTGGATCTTATAGTCCGCAAAGATCTCAGTTCGCGACCTCTTTCCTTCGGGTCCATCAAAGACTGCGGCAACGTGTGTTGGAGAGAAGTCTTTAATGAGCCGTAGGATCGATCTCACAAAACCAAAGAGAGCTTGGGTTGGCTCTCCTCTGTCATTGCTCATGGGGGGAAGCGCAAAGTAGGCCCGGTAGAGGTAGCCAGAGACATCAATCAGGAAAATTTTGTGCATGAACCTATCTGTAATAGGCCTGTGATTCAGGTTTGTAGAGGTAGAGATAGCCGCTCATTGAGCTCCCATCCAACGCTTCAGGGAGCTTCATTTGATGGACTATCCGTCCAGTAATGAGGGGAGACTCTGCCCGGAAGAGGCTCGATAGCCAATTTTTGTTCTCTAGGCGAATCACTTGATACTCTTTCGTAATCCCCAACTCCTCGGCAAGTTTAGCGATGGCGACATTGCGGGTTGCAACGACCTCATCGATGTAGCCGATCTCCTTTGCAGCAGGCGCAGGAAAGACGTGGGCGCCATACTCATCGACAAGCTTATCTCGACTAACATTTTTTCGAGATCCGGTGACAAGAGCAACAAAATCGTTGTAGTAGTAGTCGATGATGCCTGTGATCTGCTCATCCTCACCCTCTTTCCAAGGGCGCAAGGGGTTCATTGCGTCTTTATCTTTCCCGCGTGAGACGGTGAGGACCTCCACGCCAATCTTATCCAGTGTCTCAGAGATATTGGGAAGCTCAACGAGAACGCCAATCGATCCGACGAGGCTGACAGCTGTAGCAAAGATTTGGTCGGCAGCGCAAGAGACATACATCGCGCCAGAAGCGCAGAGGCCATCTGCAAAGGCATAAACGGGGACATTATAGCGCTCTTTATACTCTTTAACGGCCTGATAGATGCTATCTGCTGCGAAGACCGAGCCACCAGGCGAATTAATATTGAGAAAGATAGCCTTTACCCGATCGTCAAGGCTCCCAAGCCGTGAGCGTTCTAACTGATCCTCAATCCCTGGGCCATTAAGATCATCTGATCCAATGACGCCCTTTAGGTCGATTGAAAGAATAAGAGGGGTTGATTGACCCAGCGCCTTCTTGCTCCCATTAGCATTCGGTAGAACGGTGTAGCTTCCGATAACAGAGGGTGCTTGCCGTCCAGAGAGGGTGATGAGTGCGAGGAGGAGGATAATCACAATGATGGAAGCTACGAGCCCAAGGAGTCCGAAAAAAGTGACGAGAAAGGCTCTGATCGAGGCGAAAAATACGGACTCGCGCACCATGTAAGACTCCCACTTTTTGTTATGCGAATTGTGACTACCGACTATGAGCGCTGTCTCAATATTGACGTGA
This sequence comes from bacterium, assembly GCA_021809305.1. GTDB lineage: Bacteria > Chlamydiota > Chlamydiia > Chlamydiales > JAFEGQ01 > JAKBAF01. The sequence goes on along the minus strand of JAKBAF010000067.1, from coordinate 1,396 downwards.
GTGTTAGTTAATGTCCTATTTTTGTCAAAAAGGGCGCGCTATCGTTTGGCTCGCCACTTTGATCACGTTAGTCTATGATTGGCCGCTAGAGACATCAGAGGGTGATGCAGTGGATCCTCCTATCTTTTCGAGACTACTTGAGGCCTATGGGTGGCTTGTAGCCGTCTCTGTTGTTTTGGCGGCGGCCATAGCGCTCCACTTTGCAATTGGACTTCTCTTAGAATTTTGGGGAGGGCATTGGGAGAGGCGGCGGGGGAAGCGGACTATCCTGCGCTCCCTCCCGCTTGCCATTACCCTGCCGCTCCGGGTACTTATTTGGATTATGGCCGCTACAATTGTTCTTCAAATACTGCCACTTGATCTTGGCAGGTTGCAGGAGAGCGGATTTATTACGAAGGTTCAGAGGCTAGCTGTTGTGGTGTGTGGGCTTATGTTCCTCATGCGCTGGAAGAGCGCTGCGCTTATTCAATACAGGGCGGGGGCTGAGTGGGGTGGCACGCGCCTTGATCGAGGTACAATCGATGGCGTAGGAAAGCTCATTACCCTTGCGATCTTACTTTTTGGCCTCCTCTTGATCTTAAGAATTTTTGGCGTTGACCTAATGGCTGTTGTCACGCTTGGCGGTTTCGGGACATTGGCTCTTGGTTTTGCCGGCAAGGACGTCATTTCCAACTTTTTTGCCGGACTCATGCTCTACTTCACCCGTCCATTTGTTGTTGGCGATTTGATCACTGTTCCTGACAAAGCCATCGAGGGCAATGTCGAGGCCATAGGCTGGTATTTAACTGAGGTGCGCGCTCCTGACCATAGGTCCTACTATCTGCCCAATTCTCTCTTCTCAAGCGCTGTTGTAATCAATGGGTCGCGCGGCCTCGATAGGAGGGTCGAGACGACCCTTGGCCTCCGATACGATGACTTTGAGGAACTGGTGTTGATTGCGACCGCTTTAAGGGCGATGTTAAGCTCACATCCGGCTGTGAATCAAAGTACAGCTCCCATCGTCCGCTTTAATAAGTATGGAGAGTCGTCACTCGACCTCTATATCAGGGTCTACACCTACGAAACAGAGTATGATAAATTTCTGAGCGCGCAGGAGTCCCTGCTGCTCGAAATGGGAAGAATTGTTAAGCAGCATGGCGCTGATTTCGCCTTTCCTACCACCCGGCTTGAGCTGCCTCCGATAGAAATTGTGCCATTCAAAAAATTCCCATAGAATTAAACGAAACATTACGTGTTGTTGGCAGGATTTAACCATTAGTTGGGGTCGGAGTTGACCTCGAAGGGGTATTGCCTTAAGCTAAATAGATGATGTTGACTGCGTTTACCTTTAATCGCCTTTTTGTCCGCAATTTTACCTTTGCAACAAGAGGGATGCGAATTTCGGAGAAACGACGCT
>JAKBAF010000066.1 GCA_021809305.1 bacterium | reverse complement strand
AACTGGGTGTAGGCCCTGAAAATCTGGAGGGGGTCAGAGAGTGTCTGCAGAACTTCCTCTTCGAGATCAAATATGGCGAGCGCTACTTTGTGGGAGAAGAAGAGGTCACACGCGCTATTCGCTCAAAAGAGGTAACAAGAGGTGTATCGGCACTATCCGCTCTGCCCTTTGTTCGTGAAGAACTTGTGGCTAAGCAGAGAAAATTAGGAGAAGCTGGGGGGGCAGTTTTCGAGGGACGAGACCTTGGGACAGTTGTCTTTCCAGATGCCCCGATAAAATTCTACCTCACCGCCTCGCCAGAAATTCGCGGCCACAGGCGCTACCTTGAGCTCCAAGAATTGGATCCGGAGCGAGCTCGGGCCTCAAGTGAATCAGCCATCATCGAAGAGATCAAAGCACGTGACGCCTATGACTCAAGCCGCGAGTGCTCCCCCCTTCGGCCCGCAAACGATGCCTATCTCCTCGACACCTCTCTGCTTAACCTCAATGAGGTTATCGATCGGCTAACCTCATACGTTCAGGAGGCAACAAGATGACCCCCTTCTATTGGGCCATTCGCGCAACTGTAAAATGTCTATCTAGCCTCCTTCATCGCCACCGCTCCTACGGTGTCAAAGGGCTTCCAAAAGGTGGGGCCATTCTTGCGGCTAACCACGCCTCACACCTCGACCCTTGTCTCATCGGCATCTCCGCAAAAGAGGGGATCCACTACCTTGCGAGGCAGACCCTTTTCGACCCCCCCTTCCTTAATTGGCTCATCCGCAAACTCAATGCCCACCCTATCTCGCGTGAAGGGGCTGACCTCTCCTCCATCAAGATGATTGTTGGCCTCCTCCAAGAGGGCGATAAGGTTGTGATCTTTCCAGAGGGGACACGGACAAGGGATGGAGGGCTCCAGCCAGCAGAGGGTGGTGTCGCTATGCTCTCGATGCGTAGTGGTACGCCGATCATTCCCATCTATATCCACGGCACCTACGGTGTCTGGGGTCGCTCTCGCAAGCGCCCAAAACTCTTGGGAAAGACCGCCTGCATCTTCGGCCGCCCCATCTATCCCAAGGAGTATGCGGCCCTTCCTAAAAAAGAGGCGCAAAAGCTCGTGACAGATAGAATGATGCGGGCAATTGATGCTCTACATAAATGGTACTTAGCGGGCGCCAAAGGGCCCCTACCAGAGAGCTAGGCAAGAACATTGATTTGCGGCCAAGATGACTCGAACATCCACCGAGTTGCCCCGACTAGAACCTGAATCTAGCGCGTCTACCAATTCCGCCATGGCCGCGGAGGGGCCATTCTAACCGGCTCCTAGCATTTCACTCAATCAGCGTCGGAGAAAGAGAGCTGCTCGAGGTGAGGGGTGAGCTCTTCAAAGGTAAGACCTGTTTGGGCGATTAGCTCATCTGTCGCCCTCTTATACCAAGGAGCCTCCCGCAGGGCAAGGTGGCGCAGGGCTACTTGGTGGGAGGGCAATTCCATCTCCTGGTAGTAGACAATGACCTCCATGTGACCCAGGGTTTGAATCCATTTTGCCATTCGCCTGACTCGATAACTTGCAAAGAACTCTTTAGCCCCACCACCCTCTTTTGCTTGTGCGCTATACCGCTTTTGCTCCTCCCGTTGATTGGAAAGAAGTGGGTAGATAAAGGCTCTCTTGTGACATGGCAGGCGGTGATCTCCTTCCTGAGGCAGCTCGAGATTAAAGATCTGCTCCATACACGGCATAGAGTCTGGATCTAAGTAGTCTTTTCCGAGCGCTTCTCGATAGAAGTCATGCAAACCAATAGCGAAGGGGTGGCCCTGCTCAATTAGTTCTCTTAAATTACCTATTATGGACTCAAGAGAGTCCCCTTCGAGGCAGTGAATGAAGTAGTCTCGCTCTCGCAGTCTCTGCAGAAAGCAACTCCAACCCTTTAAACCGAGGAGCCCCCAGAAACGGATGCGCTCAGCGTCAACTTGTGGCAAGGACTCCTCGGCTATCTTTTGCTTATAGCGCTCCCTTACAAGAGGTGTTCGGCCGGGCAGTATGGGGCTTGCATAGGCGAATATAGCCATCTCTTAACCCTTTTTTGCTCTATCGATTTACTGCAAACTTTACGCGCTCACTGAGGAGAGATGCTCGACGGTCGCCATAAACTCAGAGAAGGTGAGCCCTGTTAGCTCTGAGAGCCGAAGGATTGCTCGCTTATACCAATCGGATTCATAGTTAGCTTGATGCTGCTCGTCAAAGCGCGTCGGGAACATCGGGATTTCGGTATTGTAGACCAGGTAGTCCCCACTGCTCGAACTTTGAATCCAAATGCTCATTCGAACCATGCCACAGAAAGAGAGAAATTCCCTATATCTACTGGCATCTGGCTCTTCGTACAACCTAATAGCCCCTTCGGCGCTTCCCGGTAGGAGCGGATAGATAAATGTTCGTTTATGGATAGGAGCCCCTCGCGACTTGTCGGTATAAGGCGCATTTTGGTAAAATATTTCCTCTATTTTTGGAGCTACATTCTCCTCAGCGTAGTCGCGGCCGAGGACCTCCAAATGAAACTCGTGCAGCTCCAACGCAATAGGATGACCCCGCCTGATTTGATCTCTAAAATTGAAAAAAAATTCATCCGAATCCTCTGCATCAATCAAATGGAGAAGGTAGTCAAGGCCGCGAAGCTCCTGTAAAAAGGAGCTCCACCCGCTTACATTCAAAAGTTTACAAAAAAGCTGCTGCTCCTCACTGCAGCCCCCCGACTCCTGTGCTGCCCAGTGGAGGTCGCGATAGTATTCCCGTACTCGATCGCTTTTATTGGCAAGGATGGGCGTCGCATAGGCAAATCTAACCATCAAAAGACCTCCTATCATCAATTGCGTGTGAATGTTGTACCAGCGCACCGCCGGTCACGTCAAGAAAGACTTTATCCTTGCCTTGAGCCAAAAGATCGGGCTCAGGTAGACTCGCCCGTATAGAACGCAAAACGAAAAGACCCAGGTATTAAAGGAGAGAAAAAGATGGCCGTCTCAAGTCACTTAAAGCATCTTGATGATAAAAATTTTGCAGTCGAGACCGCGCATGGCCTTGTTCTTGTCGACTTCTTTGCTGAATGGTGCGGCCCATGTCACATGCAAACACCCATACTCGAAAAGCTTGCAACAGAGCTCAATGGGAAGGTAATCATCGGAAAGCTCGACATCGACAAGTCGCAACAGACATCAGCAACCTTTCAGGTCGCCTCGGTCCCCACACTTGTCCTCCTAAAGGACGGTAGAGAGATTAAGCGATTTGTTGGCGTTCGTGATGCAGAGTCGCTAAAAGCTGCCATCAATGGAGCATAGGGAGGGCTAAGACGGCTCTGCCTCCTCTGAAAGAAGCAGCACTTGAGCAAGATCGGGATCATTCCAAAGGACAGGAAGGACATCAACGAGATTGGGCGACCAGCTCAATCCCTTATGGTAAACCACGCCTGCAGCTACTGAGGAGGCAATAATGGCGATCTTGTGGCTGTCGGGAACCTCTTTTAGGCAGCGCTCGCGATAGTGGTTGCGAAGGAGTGGTGGACAGTAGGAAAGAAAGCAGCGGATGAGAGGGTCCTCTGGATCGCGAGGTAGCTCTCTTTTTGAGAGGTGATCGAGAAGCTCATCCATGAAGAGGTTAATCCGCCTAGATATCGCCTCAGAAATGTCGGTGAGATAGAGGCCTGTCTCTTTATGAATCTTAAGTAGGAGCCGCGCCTCATCATAGGCGCGGCTCCTTAAGATCTCTAGGATCTCTTCCACAAGACGCCCCTTCTGCGCAATGAGCTCTGCCTCGCTTAAGATAAGTCCTGCAAGAACCTCAAAGGAGGAGCAAATTACGCCACACTTATTAGCCGAACTATCCTTGATGATAAGAACTCCCAGCCTCTCCAGTGCACTCCTTGCCTCTTGGGTAAGGTAGAGGTTAGCTCCCTCAACAATTCCCTTTGCGGTAGGCCTGCCCATTTCATCAAGAAATTCTTTTAGATTGCCTTCATTGAGAGATCTGGGCCTCCCACCGGCTGGGATGAAGAGGTCTGCCTTGGTCTCATGTACGTTAAGATGAAAGAGCCGCGCCGCCTCACTACCAGAGAGCCAAACTTGGATAAGCTCACCCCCCTTTTTTTGCCAGCAGAGTGTCTTCTGGACATAAGAGCCTTCATCCCGCGTCATCCCCCTATCAAGTAGATAACCTCCTTCATGGAGCAGCGCTGGAGGATAGAAAGAGATCGAGCGCCCTGTATAGAAGAGTTTTAGCATTTCCTCTAAATCTAACCCCTCAGGATCGTTAATTGTCCCTGATACATCAGTAAGAGCTACAAGCTTTGCGGTAGTGCGGTAGTAGCGATGGAGGTTACAGATTTGATTACCCGCCACATCGCCATCAGGCCCACCTGACATCTTGATTGAGAAGGGCTGCACCTTGGGGTCGATGCCCATGTAGAGGAGAAGCTCGTGCATGTAGACGTTGACGCCAAGCGAGGTTACTCCATACTCTTTATGGTTGATCCCCGAACCCGGCTTGCTCGAGATAAAGGCAATTCCTGGTTTGTAGCCCTGCTGTAGAGACTCCGCCGCAATCCATTCGATCATCGGGTCGTAGAGCCGCTCATCCGGTCCAAGGTAGAGGTACTCTGGCCGGCAGTAGTAGTCAACAATACGCGAAGCCTTTAGTCGACCATCGGGGGTGCAGTTGATGAGCGTGAGCAGTTCGGTGACGTAGCTTCGCTGGGCATAAAAAAGGGTCTCCTCCTTCTGCTCTTTCAGATAGCCGCTGATTTTGGCACTCACCTCATCCTCTTTAAAACCTGAACTCTCAAGCTCACCTGCAAGTAGGCGTGCTTCTAAATAGAGCTCATCTGAGGGTTCGATAAAAATGACCCCCTTCGCACCCCCCTCTGGAATGTCCTTGTTCTTTTTCTGCTGCGTATAGGCGAGGTTGTAGCACTCTGCAAAGACGTGACCGAGCTCAAGCACAGCCACTTCGCGCAGCGATGGCATGACCGTCCTAAGCCCTCCACGGGCCAGGTCTCTGAAACGAAGATGGAACCCAATGAAGTGATGGCCTCTAATAAAGAAGACTGCAAAAGGAAGCTCTGGAAAGCGAAGCGCCCTGTCGAAGGGAACAGCATCCAAATAGTGTGGATCAAGGCGAAAAGCAAGGGCAATTTTATTTTCCTTATAAAAATTGGTCTTAAGGAGATGTGAAACAAAATTCACTCCCTGCGAAAGGACATTCTTTCGCCTGCTATCATTGAGCTGTTGACCCGTATCTAGCCTCTTAATAAGGAGTAAGAGAGCTTCAAGTTGCCTGCGACACTCCTCTTGATTGGCTCGTTCGGGGTGAAACTTGAGCTCAAACCCCTCGCATAACATCAGCGTAAGCTCTGGGTGGCGGCAGAGAGCCTCATTGATCGAGTCTATTGTGTAGAGGTTCGCATCAACATTGACGAGAACTTGGTGGATGAAATAGCCCATTGTTTCGAGGAGATTTCCGAGATGGCCTCGTGCAAGCCCTGGCGCTACAAAGGTCTTTTCGATTTGATGGGATAGCTCAAAGGTCTTTAGGGTCACAAGCTCCGAAATGAGGTCGGAAATGTCGCACGCATCCCAGCACGCCTCCCCACCTCGCCCGTGAAGGCCAAGAATAAGCAGCATAACGCTCTTATTGCTATAGGGGTCAATGTAGGTGGCATTCACCTGCCGCATCACGCATCCATGGCGATAGACAAGTTTCGCCACTCGATAGAGCAGATCGCGCTTTGGAGTATTGCGCCACGCTAAGACAATCTGGAGCGATGGGATCCCCTCTTCCTTCCACTTTTCATTACGGCGCACCTCATACTGGCAGTTGTCACAGCCTTTAGCTCTCGAGAAGAGCTGCAAGGCAAGTGCCACCGTTTCAGGCGAGGTAGGTCTAAAAAAACGGGTATTAATACTGCCAATCAGTCCCTCGAACTCCTCAGCACTAAAACCCGGGATTTGATCGAGTACGAGCCGCTTCACCTCTCGAAGATCTTCGCTGGGTATTGGCTGCTTTATGGTCTCAATTGCTTCGGTAAAGTAGATCGCCGATAGGCGCAAAGAGCTCCTAGCCCCTGGTATGGGTGGCGGGGCATCTGCCAGATAGGTGCGGTAGTGCTTGATCCCATGATTACCATAGTAAGACAAAACGCGTATATCTGCTTCTGGCTCATCGAGTGCAAGGACGAGCGCATAACTTTTAAGATGGATCCGAGCGAGATTATCTTGTAGATGTAACCCCATGAGGTGGTGGGTGATAAGTATGAGATCGTCCTGGTTCATCTCTGCAAAGAAGGAGGAGGGCATGTGCCCCTCTAGCCATGTATAGGTCTCTGCGAAACGATCAGTCTCCCGCTCAATTGCCACTCGCATCCGCGCATCCATATTCAGCCCTCCTATTTTTGGTTTATATGAGTATTATTTATTTTACTCAAATTAACAAAAATATTTAACTTAACTCTTCTTGCCGCGCGAATTAAGGTCTCGATTTTTTAATAGAGGTTAAAAAAACAGCGAAGCGTTAAGATCTTCTTCATTACATCCCTACTCATCCGCTTAACCGAGAAGCTATGCGCCTTCGTACTCGACTCTCTCTTTTTGTCGGCATCCTTCTGTTTGTTATCTGCCTTGCCGTCTACTTCCTACCTCTCTATATCGTAGATAAACGCGCCGACGAGGATCAGCAGCGGTTTCTCCAAATGGAGCTCGACCTTTGGGAAAGGAGGCAGGAGAACTACACGCTCTGGCTAAATAACGAGATAGGTCTTGCACAAGGAAGCGTTGACGCCCTTCTTTTTCTCATCCAAAGGCAAACATTCGGATCGCAAACGCTCCTTGCCGCAGATGGCCAATCTGAGAATATCTGGCTTCAAGGAGCCAAACTACTTCAGCTGGGCGAGCGCCTCAACTTCTTCCAGAACACCCCGGATGGGGGGGAGTCGAGCCTATCCGCGGCAATTATCCTCTCTAAAGCGACAGTCTATCTTGCCCAGCAGTTTGCAGTTGATGACGGCCTCGGGTGGGTTGTCTTGGCTCCTGCAGATGACCTAAGTGCAAGCCGCACCTTTCTTGGTATCTGGCTCACCGCACCTCTGCCGGTTGAGAAAGGAGCAGGTGGCAAAGAGCAAAAGAGCCTTAAATCCCAATCGC
>JAKBAF010000065.1 GCA_021809305.1 bacterium | reverse complement strand
TTCAGATCGCCTCCACTGTATGTAAGTTGTTCTTGGACGTTGGGCGCGATAGCTCTCTATGGAAGGCCATAGCTGACAGGCGCCTTCCTCTTTCACGCACCCTCAAAGTGGTCTATCATAAAGAGCTCTTCTCTCTTGACCCTAAAAAGGTCGATCATCCTGCCCACTACGCCTGTGCGGCCCCTTCAATGAACAGGAGTGAAGCCCTACGGGAGCTCTTTGTACAAGGACGTTCAGGCGCAAGGGTTGCCTTAATTGACGAAGGAGGCAAGAGAGCGATACGACTTAGCGAGGAGGGGAAGGGTGATGTGATCCTCACCTTAGAAGACGCCCTGATCGCCGATTTTATTGAGGGAAAGGAGCCGGAAAAGATCAGAACTCCACTTGTACTGCTCGGCTCTCAGGTCGATTTAGCAGGGGTGGTCCATGTTCTACTCATTCCAGAACCCTTTGCCTTTGCAAGCGAGTACCTCTGGGAGAGCAATTCCGCTAACTTAAATACCCAGGTTCCGCTCTACCACGCTCGCCTCTCCTCTACAGAGGGAGCGAGTGTGACGATGATTGGGCTGCCGAAGGTCAGAGCGCTCGGTCGTGTGGGCCACAAGGGTGCAGACATTCAAGCCAGTTTTTTCTGGCAAGAGTCCACACTCTTTGGTGGGGTACTGAGCCTTAATGGAATGTTTATTTATGATCTTACTGCTCCTGCAGTTGGAGGCCAGCAACTGGCCCCGCTTCCTGCAGTTGGAGGCCAGCAACTGGCCCCGCTATGCCATGAGGTAACGGAGGATGTTTGTTCGATACGCACGCGAGCGGGTCTCTTGCACGGTTGGCGGTATTGGGCCTACTCGAGTGGCTCTCCTCCCCACCCGCACCTCTGCCCCCCAGTTGGTGGGCTCCTATCCCGCCTCCAACCACATTGGTCCTCGGGTGGCGGCAGAGCCTATCTTCATCTCTGCAACATTGAGACAGAGGAGTCGTTCTATCTGCAGGTCGCTCTTCGGGACTCCATCAAAAAAAGAGCTCAGTTCGTGGGCAGTTTAGGAGATGCCTCACTTATCTACTCCTTTGTGCCGGGAAGAAGCACGGTCGCGATGTATAACCTGGTGCCCGCTACCCAAGAGGCGCGGCCGGTCATCGAGCCCTGGGAGCAGCTCTCTATCGAGGGTGAGATTGAGCAGGCGATTCCTCTTTTCATGAAAGAGGAGGCAGGACTACTAATCCTTGCAAGGCGTAAACCGATCGAGGAGGAGAGCTCCATTGTGGGCTATTTCTGGAGTGAAAGTGCGCTCCGAATTACGGCGACGATTCCTTTTACATCGGCCAAGGAGGCTGAATTTGTCACGGCTGCGCCTTTAAGCTTGTATGGAGGCTCGCAGCTTTTGATGAGGATCAGAGAGGAGGGGCGCCTGAAGCGGATCCTCTACGACCTCTCTTGTGATGATCGTGTGGTAGCAAATCTCGAGAGTGAAGAAAAGCCGACCGTTGATCAAATCCGTGAGCTCGGAAACTCTTCTAGTAGTGGAGTGGCAAGAAAAGTAGCCCTTCTTGCCACACTTCTCTTAATTACGAGTGGTTTGCTCGTGCTTGCCTATCGCAAAAGGGGAGTAGGAGAGATGCGCGTCGTTTCTAGAAGATAGATAATATAATAATTTTTTTACAAGGGGCGCAAATAATTGAACTCCCCCTAGGGCTGCCGAGGCACAAAAAAGGGGCCTAGGGGGAGATGTGGGGGTTGTTTTTTTCATGCACCTTCTGTTACTATTCTTATTAAGTAATTGATCTACTAGGCGGGACAATAGATGCAAGCTATAGCTTCAAAAGTATGCGATCTCCAAGACCTTCCTCCAGAGCTTCAAGCCATGATCTTTGGGAGTCTTGAATTTGAAGAGGCCGATGTGGTAGCTCGTGTTTGTGCGGACTGGCGCGAGACGGTGACAGAGCTCTCTCTTGTGGGGAAGGGTTTATCGACCAAAGTTCTCACTATTATCCGCTCTACACACCCCGAGTGTAGCGGCTGTTCCAACATGAAGCTACTGGATATCTGGCCATCCTATACGCACCGCCAACCCTTTTCCTTCTATCTTCGTGGGGAGGAGTCCTGGACGGCGAGCTCGATCACTACTCTGATTCGCCTTGGAACGCCGGTGACCACAAAGACACTGCAGGACGCTATCAATTTTGGAGGCGCGGAGGGGTCGACTATGCAGCTTCTGCTCGGAGCCAAGACATGGAGCCCGGATGAACTCTCGACTCCCATGGAATCGGCCTTTAAACAGGGGAAGAGTGAGGTGGCGGCGCTCCTCTACAGATCCAATGCTAAGGTGCCAGATCGCCTCAAGCGTAATAGCGAGTGGCAAGGGTTTGTTGAAGCCCTCTCTGCCTCCTCGCCGACCTCTTTACGCAAGACATCCCATTCAGAATAAGCTCACCCTTTAGATTCAATTGGCAAAGAGCCCCTCATTTTCTATGAATTGGGCTTTCATTGAGCTTCTTATTTTTATTTCATAATCATCTTTATATTTCAAATAAAAAAGTTTTGTATAATTTAAAGCATGGTTGAGTAAATGAAGTAAATATAAAAAGAGAGTGTAGCATGGAGAGACCCCCAATTGACCGAGAGGAGGCATCGAAACTTTTTAATAGCGCGGCGGCGCAGCTCCACGCGCAAGGGATGAGTAGGGTCTCTCCCGGTATAGTTCCTGAAATACAATTGGCTCTGGAGCAGCTGAGAGAGTCGGCAGTCTACTTGCAGAATCATCCTAGCGCCCTATTGGAGGCAATTAATAGCGTCCATGATCTTCGCGAACGAGTTGAGATCGAGAATCATAAAAACGAGGCTGCTGTAGCGGATCGGATGGGCCAAGCGACTATAGTCGCTCCGTCCAAAAGAGGGCCTGCGCGACGTCGTCACAAAAAGAAAAAACCCCCTGTAAAGCAGGAGAAGCAAGCGGATAAGCAAGAGGAGTGGCACGAGGGGCTCATGGCCTCTCTTGATAAGACAACTAATATCCTCATTGCTGCACTTGGTGGGGAGGGGGCGCCAGTTCAAGGGGCATCGATTGAGGAGCGCCGCCGGGTTCCCATGGCTTTTATCTCTGATCTCGATTGTCGCGATGCGAATGGGAGCCAGTTAGGCTCCTTCTTGCAGTGTGTGAAGGATGGGCTCATTGTGGTTGCAACAAGATCGCTAATCAGTGGTGTGAACATCGAAGATGATGAAAAATTCCGAGAGCGTCGTCAGGAGGTCGAGGCGACGCTTATCAAAGATATGGAGGGGCGATCTCTCTTTAGCTATGGCGAGTACGTCGTTGCAATTCCTTCTTCTCTCTTTGAAATCCCAGGGGTAGATCGAAGTGAAATAATTGAACGTCTGGGATTTGACTCCGAGCGGCTGAGAGCCATTACGCCTCACGAGGTCCTTAGCGGTCGGGGAGGTCCTTCCAAGTTTGAGGATTTTATGAGGCTCTTTGGTAAAAGGCCAGTTGCTCGGTTTGTCATAGCGACCGGCCATGGGGGTAAGGACGGAATGGTGGCCGCAATGAAGAGGGCTCACTACCGCGAGTTTCTCCATTGGCTCAAGGAGTCGGAGGCGGGATTTCTTCTTGCGCGCTCCTGCTATGCCGGAGGTCGCAATCGTGGTCTTGCCTTAAGATTCGATGGAAAGAGACAAGAGCCTTGTCACCGCCCCTTTCTTCCTTTTCCTGTCGCGGTCCAGTCGGCTGATGAGGTCACAAGCCACCTCCCCCACGGATGGAGGCCTGCACCCTTTCTAGATAACACGATGACCTTTGCGATGAGCCTTGGTAGACGCCGGGACTTTGAAGAGGTTCTCGATCAAGGGGGAGAGGTCCGTAATTGGGGAGATCCCCAGAATTGTATCCAATTCTGTTTTCGCCATCCTGCGGACGCGATAGGAGGCTTCCGATCGTTGCGGCGCGCAGCAAATGAGGTGAGTCTGACCTACCACTCTGAAACCGAGAGACTTCTCGCACCGAAAAATGTAAATGGTAGAGCGATAAAGGAGAGCGAAAAAGAGAAGGAGGAGAAGGTTAAGGGTGATTCGGGCACCTCGCCTCATCAGGGTCCTATTAGGATTGCTGGGATAGACACCTTAAAGGTGCAGTGTCTAGAGGTCCACTCCCATCTAGAATTTGAGGGCTCCCATCCCTCCCTCCTCTCTCTTGTTCCTGGTACGACCCACCACTTTTTTCGATCCATCACGCTTCCCTTGAGCCAGCTCACTGCCTTTTTGGATCAGCTCTCATCTGTATACAAGGGTAAAGATATCCTCAAAGTGCTCATGATCAATAGCATAAGGTGTAGCGAGGGGGGGAATCGACTGCAGGGTTTTATCATCAACCTCTCCGGGAAGACGAAGCCTGGCCGGATCTGTTTTGTTGAGAACAGCGACAGAAAAATATTCTACCTTAATGGGAGTGGTCAGAAGGGGCGGGAGACTATTTCACGCGATCGGTATCTGTCTGAGGCATTTAGCCTCTTACTAGCCTCAGAGCCGACAGCAGGAAGTGTGCGTAACGGAGGCCCCTGGGGCGGCAATACATCGCTATGGGAAGTAAAGTTCCGATCTCTCTGCACTGAGTGTCGGGAAGGAGAGGAGGATAGTGGGGTCGACGGATTAAGAGGTCTGCCCGAGCTTGTACGGACCCAAGCGGCCTCTGCAGAGAGGCGAGTGGCCTTGGGGGCCTTGATAAAGGAGGAGGCCGCGCTCAAAGAGGAGGTTGAAGCGCTGAGGAAACAGGAGAAGGATCAAGGCCGAAGCGAAAAAGCTGGGCATAAGATCTCACCTGCGCAGCTGAAAGAGCGCGAAGCGGAGGCGTTAGCGCTTGCTATAAAGCTGGAAGAGGGCATTAAACGATGCGCCGCCTTGCGCAGCGTGATCGAGCGACAGAGAGGTAGGTCTGCGGAGCTTGAGGCGAAGCAGGCGATGCTTGAGGAGGCTCTTTTCAAAGGTGTCGCAGACAGATCTGCCCTTATCCATTTGGCCCTCCGTCTCGATCTCCCCACACTTGCAAAGAGGGTACTTGAGGACAAGAGCTGTAACCTAGATCTCAATTCGGTCGACCTCTTAGGAAATACCCCCCTTATCTATGCCGTCACAAAGGGGAGATCACAGCTTGTGGAGTTGCTGATTGAGCGAGGAGCCGATCCGAGTCTAGCTTCGCCACAGGGGTACACACCGCTTATGTATGCAGCAAAAAATCGGAATAAGATGATGGTATAGAGTCTTCTTAAAAGGTTAGAAGGTAGAATTAACGATAGAGATGAAACTGGTGCAACGGCTTTAGTGTACGCTTATAACAGTAAAGACCTCGATGTTTTTAACCTGCTTTGCGCAGCAGGGGCCGACCCCTCTGTTTCCAACAAACAGGGAAGGACCCTCGTTGCACAACAAGTGTCGTCTAACAATATTGAAGCTACAAATCAGCTGTTACAGATGTACCCAGACCTTGTTGATAGTGGGCCGATCTCACCCCTTAACATGGCTATTCGACGGTGCAACGAGGAGATGTGTACACTGCTCATCAAAAAGCATGGCGCGGCAATCGATCTCAGGGATGGGGGAGGAAGACATCCTCTCTTTGAGGCCGTAAAATGGGGCGTACCAGGGCTGTTGGAACTTTTGCTTCAGGAGCTTTCTAGCCAGCTGAAGCGTGAAAAGAAGAGTCTGGATCCAGCTATGCTAAATGATCTCCTCTCTGTAGCTGTAGCGCAAGGGTGTGTGGCTAAGGTGAGACTCTTATGCGAGGCGGGGGCAGATCCCAATAGAGCAGTCGGTGGGCATCCCCTCATGGTGGCAGCCGTTCGTCGCGACGAGGCGATGTGCGCTCTTCTTATAAAGAAGGGGGGGTTGATCTCTGTCGATGCAATGCACGGACTCATCGTACTCGAGGACCAAAGGCCGCTCACACTTCTTCTTGAGAATAAGTGGGTTAATTTCAAAGCAATCGCGGTGGAGGATCGCGAGGCGATCTACTACTGCGCGCAAACGTTTGCACCGGATAGCCTCTCCGCTTTGATGGATGCAGGGCTCGAGGACTTCTCCATCGCAATTTGATGATGGCTTGGCGTGGAGCAGCCTGGCACGCTTGTAGAGGCGAGAGCGGACCTAATGCGGCTGCTCTTTCAGCGCCGATATTGGACAAAGCTCAGGGCACAGGAAACTAGAGCGATTTCTTCAATATTTCTTTCGCGACGACTCCCCAGCACCCCGCTTCGGGCATAGTGCTGCATACAATTATTGTTTGATAGATCCGAGCCGCTGCTCCTCTGTAAAGATTTCCTGTCAGGGTTTTCGACTTGGTTCAAGTGGATCAATCGTCGCGTTCATGCCACGCAGACTAAAGAACGCGAGGCAATAAGTAAAAATTCTTCCGAGCTACACTCTACAGAGAGGGAGGGGGACGTGAATAGTTACGCTTAGGCTATTTTCTGTATGAATTCTTCGAAATCTACCCGTTTGACTTAATTGGGTAGGTTTTGTAGAATTAGGGAATGAGACAATTAAAGTACCTAGAAAAATTAGAGCCATTTATCAATGTCCCTCTTTTTACCTCAACAGAGGCAGAAAAACAGGGTGTCCCTAGGCATGCTCTGGCTTATTTAGTAAAAAGGGGCACCTTAGAAAGGATTTATCCGGGAGCTTATCGTTTCTCTCAATATGAACCCGAAGTTGAGTTCCAGTGGGAAAATTTGGTACTGGTCGCAGCCAGTATTCCCGAGGGGGTCATTTGTTTAATTTCTGCGCTTTGTTACTACGGCCTAACGGATCAAATTATGCGAGAGGTTTGGATTGCTGTACCGCACAAATCCTATCCTCCTAAACGACCTAACACAAGAATCATCAGAATGCGCAATATTAAACTAGGGAAAATCAAAATTTCGCTTGGTGAGTATAACGTCCACATTTTCGATAGAGAACGTTGCGTTGTTGATGCATTTCGCTATCTTAGCAAGGAAATTGCAATAAAATCAATTCAGAGGTATTTCCAAAGCGCTAAATACAAGCCAGATCCTAAGAAATTAGGCTCGTATGCAAAGGCATTGCGGGTTAACATAACCCCATACATTTTATCGTATACAACATGACGTCTGATTTAGAAAAATCATTCAAAGAAAAACTGCGAGCTGTCGCAAAAGAAAAAAATCGAGATCCTGCTGATCTTTGGCAAAATCTCACGC
>JAKBAF010000064.1 GCA_021809305.1 bacterium | reverse complement strand
CAGGTAGGCGATGAAGGGGTAAAGGCGCTCGCCGAGGCCCTTAAGAGTAACTCCTCCCTCACCTCAGTCTTCCTCGGGTCCAACCAATTAGGCTTTGGCGGGAAAAAGGTGCTCGACGACCCTAAGCGTTACTTCTCCCCCCTCCACGAGCTCCGCCTCGAACTCAACCCGATAAGCGCTGAAGGGGTAAAGGCGTACATGGAGATCCTAGAGCGGTTGAAGCGCAACGGAAAGGGTTGATAAGGGAGTGATTAGAGCTGCAGAGTTTAGGATCGGCCGTTAGGTCGATTTCTTTAGCGCACAATAGGTGCATATATAGCTGGCGGAATTTTGTCCAAACTTCAGTAGATGATGGAGAGTGACCTAAGGTTGAGGTTCGACATATTTGAGAGGCTTCCTTTTTTTTCGCGGGCGTTTACGCCCTACTGGTTCATAGAACTCTTCCTTGATGTCCTGAGGCAAAAACTCATAGGCCCGACGTAGTAAGACGGTCAACTCTACAAAGAAGGCATACCTAGAGTTGAATGAATAGATTCGTGTCTTTCCTTGTAAACTGCTTACGAGGATTCCACCCTGCTCTAGTCGGTCGAGGGCATTTTGGAAGGTTGAGAGTGAAGTACCCATCCGCTTGTGCAGCTCGGTGGCATAACAAACCTCATTCAAAGAGAGGTAAAACAGGACGTGCTCGATGGTGCGATTTCCAAATAGGGCCTCTAACATCTGTTGCCCACCTCACATAGCTGATCCGATTCACCGACAACTTAGGTTTCATCACCTGAAAATTCGGTTAATTCCCTTATAGCGAGATCAAGTCTTCTAAGTCAACAGCTCCCCCTCTCTAGGGTGCGATTGAAAGTTGTACGCTGGGCTGTGTGTTCATTTTGTCGCTTTTTTTGGACTCCGACATCACATGCGATGGCCACAGGCGTGGCCAGAACTAAAGCGGCACAGGAGTGCCGCACTCCAAATCTGAGCTTACAGCACGAACATTTAGCAGTAGATTCAGATATGGAGTGCAGCACGCCTGTGCTGCTAAGACCGTTAACCACAGACTGCGGCGGGATGAAAAATCTTGGCGTCTTTCCGAACAATTCGGTACAGATTGCACGCCATCGCCCAGCGTACAAGTTTCAATTGCACCCCCCTCTCTACCGCAGAGCGCGGAGAGCTTGGCTCAAGATCTTGCGGTGGCCAGAGGAGAAGGGAAGCTTAGCGCAGCTCTCAAAGCTGTGGTAGGCGTAACCATCCGGAGCGACCAGGCAGGCTGCCTCTAATAGAGTGGGGAGGAGGCGAGCGCGATACCTAGTGAAGCTATGCACCACCTCATCAAGTCTCATAAGAGGCTCAGCCTCTAGGTGTAAACCCTCGGTAATTCTCTTGCAGATATCACCCTCCTCGCCTGCTTGAATCTCGAAGTAGGGGAACTCAAAGAGATCAGCCATCACCTCTCCTGGTTTTCGCTGGCAAAGAAGAAGGTGACCCTCGCAATGGAGAACAACCACCACTCGAAGGAGGTTTGTCGTTGAGATCTTCTTAGAATTAACGGGTAAAAGGTGGGTCTGATTTGTCTGATAGGCAAGGCAGCTCAGCTGAATCGGGCACCACTCGCACTCAGGTTTCATGGCGCAAATAGTTGCGCCAAGCTCAATCAGCGCCTCAGGAACTTCCCATGGGCGCTCATGTGGCAGGAGCGACTCCATCTTTTTTCGAACAAGGCGCCGAGTGGTGCTCTTCGCGATATCATCGCTTAAAGCGAAGTAGCGAGCAGCGACGCGCAAGACGTTTCCATCAATTGCCACCTCTCTTTCATGGAAGGCAAAGCTCCGAATGGCAGCGGCTGTGTACTCCCCGATCCCCTTAACTTCGAGCAGCTCCTCCTCTCTGGAGGGAAGCTCTCCCCCAAATTGCTCAATGACGCACGCAGCGGCTATATGAAGATTCCTTGCTCGCGAGTAGTAGCCAAGCCCCTCCCAAGCTTTTAAGACCTCATCTATTGGCGCCTCAGCTAAGGCCTTAAAATTGGGGAAGAGCGCCATCCAGCGCTCGAAGTAGGGGATGACAGTAGCGACCTGTGTCTGCTGGAGCATCACCTCCGAGACAAGAACAGCATAAGGGGTGGGCGCCCGCCTCCACGGCAGATCGCGCCTCACCCTCAAGAACCAGTGCCGAAGAGGTTCTAGACAAACCATGATTTAATCTGAGCCGCTGCACCAAACAGGTCCGAGCCCAGCTTACCCTTCACCTCGATGCCGCTCTTAATCACCCCAAGGGATGCTGCAACAACGCTGACATAGATGCTGGCCTCCTCAGGAACGACCTGCGCGAGCGAGTCGCCGGCATACTTACCAAAGTCAAGGGCGTTGCCAAGAATGCCGTCTGTTTGCTTTTTATCAAAACCTACCCGGAAAGCCGCCTCTCTTTCTGCAAGAAGATCTCTATTGCCGGCAGCCTGAGTCGCTCTAACAATACCATTGAGCTCTGCAGCTTCAAAGCGCGCCTTATATCCAGAGGCAACACAGACGCCGATATTATTTGCCATAAGGGCCGCAGCAAAGACGTTGCCAGCAAGACCTGTCTTTGAAAGTAAGCTCTGCCAGGAGTGCATAAAGTGCGAAGGGAGTGCCATATGGCGCACCTTCACAATCCAAAGCGCTAAATTGTTCGGTCCATTAAAGAGCATAAGAGCTGGGCAGATAACCTTGAGCGCATGCGCGATACGCCCATCACCCTGCTTCCACGCCTCAGGATTGCAGCTGTACTTCAACCCCTTAATAATAAGAAGTCCGGCACCAGCTGGTCCGCGAACGAATTTAATCCATGGGCAGAGGCGATGGCCAAGAGGAGCGCCCACTGTTGTAAACATCGCAGCTAGTGTAAAGAGCTGTTCCACCAGTTTACCGGTGCGAGTTAGGGCCTCCCCGTAGCGAATCGTAGCCTTTGTGAGTGAGTGGTTGATGGGTGGACATCTCACCGTGGTCAACATTTTTTCTTCTTGAAAATTTTGACCATGAACGTTGTAGGCATTGTACGCTCCCCTCTCAGAAATGGGGGTCTCCCCTGGACTACATACGAAACACTTCTCCATGACACCCTCCTTGGCTAACTTTATTGCAACGTTACCGGCCGTCAAGAATAGATCAAGATTTGAAGGGTTACAATCGAAAAGAAATAGTACGTGAATACATTCAACTTGAGAGTCTAGAGAACGGAAAGAGATGATAAATAATGAGTAGACTGGATCGTATTATTTGATTGGACTTAAGCCACAGGTGGGGGGGGTGGAGGCGTTTTGGGAGGCTCTGGCGGCGTCTCTTTCGGAGCCTCTGCGTGTGGTGGCTCCTCATGAGCCTCGCTGGACCCCTTTTTTTGCTTAAGCCGGTCGTAGGACTCCTTTACTGTACATTTAGCCTGGTCCCAGCTCTTCTTTAGCTCTGGCAAGGTATCTTGGGTAAGCTCGGTGTAGGCCTCCTTCACCCTTGGAAAGAGAAGGCGCTTGCAAAGAGCTGAAAACTCCGTAATAAAAGACTCCTCTTCCTCTGGGCCCTTATCGCTTTTATTTGGGGGCGGCTCCATAGAGAGACATCCTTTTTTACTTTTATCTGATGTATACCAGTAGAATAGAAATAATGCAACTAACAGTTTGTTGGTTCAAAGATTCTATCCCCTTCGATAGCCACGAAAGGCCTCCTTCCATGTGTAGGTGACGGGGCATTCACGCGCTCTATCGTAGCGTACCTGTATCGAGAGGTAGGGATAGGGGTGAGTATTGTCCAGATCCCTTCCCTCATTTGGCTGGTAGAGCTTAATAAAGACCTCCTTATTGTACCAGGGAGGGATCGAGACATTGGTGTCCTCCTTCTCATACCGGTGGAAGGTCTGGTAAGCGCTCTTTCCTGAATACCAAGGAGTAGCCTCATAGTAGCGCAAGAGAAGCGCAACAACCTCCTCTGGCTGACGCTCAAGCCCCTGCACGTAGAAATCGACCTCAGCGCCAATGAGATGTTTGGAGGTCTGGTTAAAGGTGGTTGGATCGGAGTAGGTATTATGGGCCGGGCAGCGATGGCCGCAGGTGACAATGACCCGTTTGCCACTCTTATCCTGCACCCAATTGAGAAGCTCAAGGAGTATGGGATAGACCTCCTCCTTCCCTTCGCGGCAGGGGAGGCTATGTGACCTCGGCCCGCCACAATCAAAGAGGGCAAACTTCGCCCCATCCTCCCCCACCCCCTCCTTAAGGGGGGCGTGGCGAGCGCCGCGACATCGAAGATGCTCTTTTGTAATTTTGAGGTGGCTGCCAGAATACACTCCCTCCCAAGGATAGGCCGCGCGGTGGCGCAATCGATGCTGCGCAGGAAGCGTCACCTCATCTGAGCGCCGAGTAATGGGTGATGCTAAAGCCGGCGCCTTAAGCCTCTCGCCCCTCCCGCAGCTCAACTGCGCCATCGCAAGGAGAGCGACTAAGAGAGAGTAGGGCCATCTTTGATTGCGTCCTTTGCATTTTTGAGTGCCGCCCATATACTCCCTCTTATCTCTACTTGCCCTTGTACGTCGATAGATTGGCTGTCCATGACCCTCATCAAGATGATGAATCGAGCCTTAGGCCTCCTGACATGCGCGCTCTTTGTAGCTGCACTCCTTGCCGCTATGGCGCCACATCAAACTCCATTATCGGCACGGCCCTCTCCCCTCGCCGCGCTTTGCAAAAACCTGCGCCTTAGGGTATCCGATCCGCTCAGTAAAATCGAGCTAGCAAGCTCTCTCTTCTTGCGCTGCAAACCACCTTCTGTGCATCTTCCAGATCTGCGAGGTGAGGTCGTCCTCCTCGGCGTTAATCGAAGACCCGACGCAGACCCGCGTCAACAGGTGATCCACCTTCTCTTGAATTCCTCGCAGGAGAGCTTCTCACTCCCCGTCTTAAAGCGAGCTTATCTTAAGTTCGAGCGGACAGGTCTCGCAGGATCTTATGCTTTAAGTTCAGATGAGGTCGAGACCAACCTTTGGATCTCGCCAAATTTGACCCCCGATGGAGAGGTTTCAATCGATCTTGCTATGCGCTCTCAAGGGGGAGAGGTCATCGCAATTCCAAGCGAGCACGCCCACTTTACTGTTAAAGAGCGAGCTGCCGGCTTTGGAGAGCGCTCCTTTATGCTAGGAAGCCATCGAGTAGATAGCGGCCTGCTTGCAAGGCTTAGGGCGCGCTGGTTTGGCCAAGATCTCTTTCTGACAGACCATGGCGGTGAGGAGTACCCCGAGGCGAAAGGCAGGGAGCGCATCGATTTTGGTGAGGGCGAGGAGTGCTACAGCTGTTTTGTGGCAGCAGGAGATTCTCTCGTCTGGAAGGGAAACAAATGGCATAATCTCAAGGATGGCGAATCGTCTGATAGCTACCCTCTGCTCTATGTCAGCAAAGTAGGGGAGAAGCAGATCGCCTTTGACCTTTGGGATCCAGAGGGAAAAGCGGCGCTGCCCCTTGTCCTAATGCGAGGAAGAGAGATGTGGATGCCCCCTTATCTGAAAGATCTCCTTCGATTTGTGGCGGCAAAGACCTGGTCGCAGTTTGTGCTCATCGCGGCCGAGGAGCGGCTCATCGTCTCACCCTCGTCGTGGCTTTTGCTCACTGAAAAAGGGTGGCAAGAGATTAAGGGAAGAGCCGAGATTGACGACTTTATTGCGGGGCGCTTAAGCGGCGAGCTGCTGGTGCTTAATGGCATTGGACGCAGAGAAGGTAGGCAAGTTCTCAAAGGCCATCTCTACAACACCTCTCGCTCAGAGATGCAGGACTTTGAGATGCCGCTCACACCACAGCTTGGCCCAATAGCCGAGGTACATAAGCGCTCATCTCATGAGGAGCGGCCCCACCTCTTTTCAAGAACGCTCGGTGGCTCTCTGAATGAGCGAACATCAAGCGATGAACAATCAGTAGGTCCATCTCAGGGAGAGGCCGACGAACCCTCCCTCCTCTCTCTGCCAGCCGTTATCCGAGGGCTCACAGAAGAGGCAGACATCCTATCAGACACGCCCATGGGGAGATCCAACATATGAAAGCTCTCTTTGCCCTCATCCTTCTTCTTGCAGCCACTCCCTCTTTTGCAGAGACGGTGAGTGAGAAGCGAGGGGCGGCGCAGCCAAGCCCGATGGGTGAGGTGGAGGTGAAAAAGGCGCTTCCAAAGGTCAACCACGAGCTCTACAAGCTTCATGAAGAGTTAAGGCTGCTCTACCAGAGGGGCGAGCGGCTCATTAACGAGGGAGCGCCTGGTGAGGAGTACGACCTCCTGCTCTCTCGCGTCCGCGCTCTCAAAGAGCAGATCAAAGCAGCTGGTGAGATGTGGCGGAAGATTGCACTTGAGAATCGAGACCAAGAGCCCTATGCCCTCTGGCACCAGCCCTGGACGACGGTGGAGGAGCTTGTGATGGACTACGGCTCCCAGGATTACATCTACCTTCTTACCCCCGAGGTGGGAGGCATTCGGCTCAGCATCACCTCAAACCTTCCTGTGCCGCGCGAATCGTGGTCGGAGATGCTCGAGCTTATTCTCACCCACAATGGGGTGGGTATTCGAGAGCTCAACGCCTACGTCAGGCAGCTCTATCTTGTTCGAGCCTGCCCAAATGAGACGACCTATGTGACATCGGAGCGCCAGGATCTCGCTGCCCTTCCCCCTCAATCAAGGGTCTGTTTCGTTCTAAGCCCTCCCTTGGATGCCGTCCAAGGGACCTGTGCCTTCCTCCACCGCTTTCTAAACGAGGATAAGACCCAGGTTCGCCTCTGTGGCCGGCAGATCTTCATCCTCTCAAATAGTGAGGGAATCGAGCAGCTTCTTAAGCTCTACGACTTTATCGCAGCGGACGCCGAAGAGCGCGAATATCAGCTTATCTCTCTTACAAAGATCAGCGGGAAGGAGATGGAAGCGATCATCAACCTCTACTTTGAGCAAAGTTACGCTGAGGTCGGTGGGCCACCTAGTCTCAAAGTTCTTGCCCCAACCAATATTCCGAACTCGCTCTTCATAGCCGGCCCTCAAGAGATGATGGTGGTTGCGAGAAAACTCATTGCAGATGTCGAAGGCGAGATTGCCGATCCCAAGGAGATGGTGGTCTTTACCTATACCGCCAAGCATTCCGAGGTGGAGGAGCTGGCAACGGTCCTCTCGCAAGTCTACGCCCTTATGTTGGACAATCCCGGGGCTGCAGGTCTTGAAGAGGCTTCTTCCCACCATTCAAAA
>JAKBAF010000063.1 GCA_021809305.1 bacterium | reverse complement strand
TGTCCTTGCTGGCTCTAAGTACTTTCGCGGATCGAACTCCTCGGGGTGCTCAAAGAAGACTCTGCGGATGGCACCGGTCATGGCAAGCCGACTGTCGGTATCAACGTTCACCTTTCGAACACCTGCTCGAATGCCGCGCTGGATCGCCTCAACTGGCACTCCGTAGGTTTCGCGCATCCGCCCACCAAAGGCATTGATGATATCTAGGAGCTCCTTGGGTACGGAGCTGCTGCCATGCATCACGAGGTGGCAGTTAGGGATTCTTTTGTGGATCTCCTCGATTCGCTCAATCACTAGGACATCGCCTGTCGGCTTTTTTGTGAACTTATAGGCGCCGTGGCTCGTGCCAACAGCAACAGCTAGCGCATCAACACCCGTTCGATTCACAAAGTCGACCGCTTGGTCGGGGTCTGTAAGAAGTTGCTCGAGGGTAAGCTTGCCCTCGGCCCCATGGCCATCTTCCTTATCGCCATGGCCGGTTACAAGGGAGCCGAGAACGCCAAGCTCTCCTTCAACCGAGACGCCAAGGCGGTGGGCGACATTGACAACCTGTCTTGTCACAGCGACGTTGTATTCATAGGTAGAAGGGGTCTTGCCATCCTCCTCGAGTGAGCCATCCATCATGACGCTTGTAAACCCATAGCGCATCGCACTAAAGCAGGTCTCTGGACTATTGCCATGATCCTGGTGCATGACGATGGGGATTTCGGGGTAGAGCTCAGCAGCGGCCAACATGAGGTGGGTGAGGAAGGCGTCATTTGTGTAGTTTCGTGCGCCGCGACTTGCCTGGATGATCACAGGACTCATCGTGACACGGGCGGCCTCCATGATCGCTTGGATCTGCTCCATATTATTGACATTCAAGGCAACTAGGCCAAAGTTGTGTGCGGCAGCATAGTCGAGCAGGGGTCTCATAGGGACTAAGGGCATGGATAGAGCCTCCTAAAATGTCTTGTATAGCACAAAGAGCCCCTGGCTTTTGCGCGGGGGGCCTCAAGTGTGACGGTATAAGAGGTCGTGCCAATTAATGGCAACCTCTAGAGGTCACCCTAGCAGTGTGATGGCCACGCCTGTGGCCATCACACTCCATGCTAGATAATTTTTTACACAAAATACTTCTGGTGTGCTTTCTATGCGACGTGGTATTCTATTCTTCTATTTATTGATTTTAGAATGGCTCGGAGAAATAGATGGATATCGGTGGACTTGCTTTAAATGGATTGCGTCTTGCTACCCAAGCAGTAGGGCGTCCTGCAAGCTGGCTTGTATGCAGCGGTTCTGTTTCGATGGCCATGTTCCTCTTGCGGCTGAATCAGGGCGAGCGGCAACCGTCGGCACTATCACTTTCTTCGGGCCGGGTATCTCTTTATTGCGGTAAAAAACTTACACTACTCCTTGTGCGCGAAAAAAATCATGAGCCATCGCTGTCATCCAGCGCCCTAGCTACTGGAGCGCTCCTCTCGCTAGTGTGGGGAAGCGCCCTACTTCTCATTGGATCGGGTGCTGGTCGCTTGCCGGTAAACAGGGAACTATTTAGCTGGGTTGGCGCGCAGACCCTCCTGACCTTTGGCGATGGAGTGGTCCTGAGCTACGGCGTTGTCAGCGAGATGGTCACGCGGCGGAACGCGGGCAAGGGCCAATGGAATGGCGAAATCGAGAAGGGCGATCTCTATCTTGAGCCGCTCGGGCTGGTCGTCAATTTCAGGCGTGGTGTTGCCGCTCTTAGCGCTCTCTACTTTATAGCAAGAGTGGCCGATGGGCTAAGGCGTCTTGGAATGCACTCCAATACGCTGCCCTTTTCGCAAGCGGCGGGTGATTTTGGCAAACTAATTACATATTTTGGAGGACGTTGATGTCTATTGGAGCTATAGCCTTGGGGGTGGCAAGGTGTACGGGACGTGTTGCAGCTGCAGGGGGTGGTTGGGCCGTATCGACAGCTGCTTTTGGTGGGATAACGGTTGCAGGAGCCTATTTTCACTTTCAGGCTGTAGACACTAAAAGAATATCTATTACGAAAAAGCAGTACGCTCACATACTGTGGAGTCGCCTGAGCCTGTGGCTCGGCCTCTCCACAGCTCTCTCTTGCACATTGACCCTTGGTGTAGGGGCGCGGCTTGGGCTGCTCTCTGCAAGATTTTCGCTTTACACCCTTTTAGATGCTCTTAAGTTTGCAGCAGATGGTATGGCGGGTAGCGGGGCGGTGATTACTGCCCTTATTGTCTCTTCTCAAAAGGATACGATAGATCCGAAGAATCCTAACACCGAGGACTTAAATAAGCGGGGCGTACTCTGCCTCTTCATTGGCTTTGCCTATTTTGGGGCACGTGGCGCGCGCGGGCTCGCCGAAACCATCTCTCCTGGCTGCACGTTGCGCCCCTTGCTTGCGATCTGGCAGGCGATTAGACCCTGATAGGAGCCTCTCATCGGGAGCTTTTGACAGAGAGGGGCGGATTCAGTTAGGGTGGCCCCTAAAGCCCGAGCTAACGCTGGAGAGGGGATGTCGGAGAGCCATCATAAAAATCGGCTGGATAGGGAGGTCTCGCCCTATCTTTTAAGCCACGCTGAGAATCCAATTGATTGGTACCCCTGGTCAGAGGAGGCTTTTCAGGCTGCAAAGAGCCAAGATAAGCCCATCTTTCTCTCCATTGGCTACTCTAGCTGCCACTGGTGCCACCGGATGGAGCAAGAGTCCTTTGAGGATGAGTCACTTGCTAGCGTAATGAATGAGACCTTTATCAATATCAAAGTCGATCGAGAAGAGCTGCCTGAGGTCGATAGCCTCTATATGGAATTTGCTCAGTCGATGCTGGAGGGCAATGGAGGCTGGCCTCTCAACGTCATCTTAACCCCCGACCTAAAGCCGGTCTTTGCCGCGACCTATCTGCCCAAAGATGGCAAGGTGGGACAGCTCGGTTTGCGCCAGCTGGCTCAGCGGATCAACCAAATTTGGCACCACGAGGAGCGGGAGCTGGTACTCGAGCAGGCGGAGCGGCTTGTCGAGGGGCTCCGGGCTCGCTCTCTGCCAAAGAAGGGTGAGCTTCTTGAGGAGGACCTCCTGGACATGGTCCTCGAGATCTACTACCGCCTAGCAGACCCGATCCACGGTGGAATGGAGGGAGCGCCAAAGTTCCCGATGGCTCATTGGGTTAACTTTCTCTTAAGGCACGCCCACTTTCATTCCGAAAGTCGCGCCCTTTTTTGTGCTCAAATGACACTCGATATGATGGCGCGGGGCGGCCTCTACGACCAATTAGGCGGAGGCTTTTCGCGCTACACCGTCGATTCGGCCTGGCAGATACCCCACTTTGAGAAGATGCTCTACGACAATGCGCTCTTGGTTGTGGCTTATACCGAATCGGCCCAGATGACAGGGAGCGAGTCTTATCGCACGGTTGCTAAAGAGACGATGGCCTATCTGCTCTCCGAAATGCGAGATCCTGGGGGTGGATTCTACTCATCACAAGACGCCGATTCAGAGGGCCACGAAGGGCTCTACTACACGTGGCGGTTCGAAGATCTCTTCGAGATATTAGGTGGGGAGGAGGGGCGCCTCTTTGCTGACTACTACGGGGTAACCCCTGCTGGTAACTTTGAGGGGCGCAACATCCTCCACATCCCGCATCCGATGGAGGAGTTTGCAGCTCTGCGCCACATCGATCCCAAAGTCTTGAATAAGCAGCTCGGAGCGGCAAGGGATAAGCTTCGGGCAGCGCGTGAGAAGCGGGTGCGGCCGAAGTGCGATGATAAATCGATTGCGGCATGGAATGGGCTGGCGATTCGGGCATGCGCTGAGGCAGCAGCCCTCTTTCTCGACAAAAATTATCTCGAGGCGGCAACAAATGCTGCACTTTTTGTTCGCAAAGAGATGTGGAACGGGGGGCGGCTGCTGCGCCGCTATCGAGCTGGCCGGGCAGGGGTTAATGGCTCCCTTGAGGATTACGCCTATCTCATCTCCGGCTGTCTTAGCCTCTATCGGAGCGGGGGCATGACGGAGTGGCTGCTCTTTGCTATAGAGCTGACCTCTCTTGTCTCCTCACTCTTTAGAGCTCCTGAGGGTGGCTACTATCGAACCGATGGGAGCGATCCTAATCTCCTGGTGCGGCAGATTGAGTTCTACGACGGAGCGGAACCCTCTGGAAATGCGGTTCAGTGTGAGAATTTACTCCGTCTCTATCAGATCACAGGTTTTGATCGATATAGAAGTGAAGCAGAGGATCTGATGGGTGTCGCAAAGGGATTTCTTGAATTTCATCCTGTTGGCGGCGCCTACCATTGTCTTGCTCTCCAGCGCTACCTTAACACCAAGGCGCCCACACTCGTTGTTGCCTGGAATGAGGAGCGGCAATTTGAGGAAGAGATCCGGGCGCTGCTTGCGAGGCGCTACTCTCCTCATCTTGAAATCATTTGGCGCAAAAAGGAGGACAAGCCTCTTTTTGAGCTTCTTCCCACTGTGCGATCACAGGAGAGCGTTGCTGGGCAGACGACGCTCTACCTCTGCCGTGAGGGGGTGTGTGAGCCTCCTGTCACAGGGATTGAGAAGATCGAAGAGCTCATCCGTGCTCTTTAGAGGTAATTGCAAAAGTCCAGTTGACCGCTTTCTGGCGCTTTTACCGATCTTTGCAATTCTGCATAAATCCCCTACTCTTAGGAGCATGCGGATTTATGCAGAATTGCAAATCTCGGATAAAATCACCTAAAAATCGGTTAAACTGGAGTTTTGCAGTCACCTCTTTAAACCATAAGTTAAAAACAGTATTGAAAATTAGGTCGAAAGTGAGCACAATTGTTTCTCAGTAAGGGTGCAGCTTCTCATGATCATCTCTTGACAAGAGCGTATTGGCAGCGATGGATAAAGACGATAACAGCCTCTCACAAATAGCTCGGATGCAGCGCTCACCTGAGTCGGTGGAGCTCTCTTGGTTTCAGACGCCAGAGAATTGGAAGGATTTTAGCCAGCCTGAGCGCGAAGTAATCGCCCTTCTCCTCCTTTCAAGGCCTGCAGCCATTGATGGGGAGGCCTCAATTGTTGGTGAAGAGCGCTGCCGGTTAGCTGAGCGGATTGCCCCCAAAAGCGCAAAACTCTTCTATTATGAAGGACTCTACCTCCTCTCTCTATCATCTGAGCACGATAATGAGCTCTCCCTCGGTTTGGCTTGTGACAGGTTCGGGAAGGCAGCTGAGCTTGACGAAAGCTTGCCGAACTGCTTTTGGGGATGGGGGGTGGCGTTAGCGCGGCTTGGGGTTTTGAGGGAAGAGACGAGATCGCTCGTTCTTGCTAATGAAAAATTTGCCAAAGCGCACTCTCTCGGATTAAAGAAGGGGCTTTTTTGGGATTGGGGCTTTGCTTGGTACCGCCTTGCCTGTCTCTCTGGAGAGGCTGTCGATTATCGCACCGCTATTGAAAAATTTGAGCAAGCCGAAACGATAGGGGGCGGGACTAGGGTTGAGACCAGTATTGAGGGGGGGAGCCATACCGGGTGTGAACCCATCTCTTCGGCCTATTGGCTAGATTTTGGCGACGCCTTTACCCAGCTCGCCCACCTGACATCTGAGTGGGCACTCTACCGCAGAGCGATCTACTGCTACGGTCAAGCAGTGATGAAAGATCGCCATGGGTTTACTTCTTGGTCTGCCTTGGCCCGCTCACTTACAGAGTGGTACAAAATTTCTGGTGAGGAGAGGTCACTAACGAGGGTAGTTCAAGCCTTCAATACCGCCCTTGATATCGAGGGCGAGAACTGGAGCTGCAGGCTTGAGCTCGCCTCCCTTCTCCTGCTAGGGGGCTTGCGCGAATCCAACGCCTCTCTCTTTCGACAAGCCTTCGAGCAGCTCGATCTTGTGGAGGAGGGGGCGACCCACCACTCTCCTGACGGGGTTCCTCGGGTCGATCCGAGACTCTTCGCCCTCCGAGCGCAGGGCCTTATCCTCCTTGGTTTGAGCGAGGAGAACCTCGATGCTCTCAGATCAGCTGAACGAGAGGTCGTAAGAGGTCTTAGCGTCTATCCAGGCAGTGGCCTACTCGCGTGCTGTTATGGTGACGTCTTAGTTGCTCGCGGTCAGTACTTTAACGAAGCTGATCCCCTTCGTGCTTCGATGGAGAAGTTTGCAAGCGCCCTAGCAATTGATCCGAGCAGTGTAGAGGCCCACTTGGGAATGGCGAAGGCTGGCTACTTTCTTGGCTGCTTGAAGCGGGAGGTAGCATTCCTTGAGAAGAGCGCTCGCCATCTTCAGCGTGCAACGAGGCTTGACCCTCTCTGCTTTGAGGCGTGGAATCTTTGGGGAATGGCTTTAATGAAGATGGGCGAGCTCCACGATAGGCGAGAGGAGGTTGAGGAGGCTGTGAGTAAGTTCTTCCATCCGATTGCGCTGAGGCGTTTCCTAAATGCCAACTGTGAGGTGGAGTGGCTCTACAACTACGGCTGCGCCCTTGATTTTCTGGGTACCTTTGGCGAGGAGGAGGCTTACCACCGCGAGGCGGCCGAGCTGCTGACCCACGTTCTTAGCCTCTCCCCAGAAGATACGATTGTGAGGTTTCAGCTTGGACTCGCCCACTTTCATCTCGGCGAGCTAACAGGTGATATCGAGTGTCACGAGCGGGCCATTGAGCAGTTTCAATGGATTTGCAGAGAGGAGCCCGATGAGGAGGTGGCGTGGGATGAATGGGGCTGTGTTCTCTTAAGCCTTGCCCATCTGCTTCACGACCCCCTTGTTCCCGACGCTCACGAGCGCATTAGGGCTCAAGCTGAGGAAAAGTTCCTTAGGGCAGCCTCACTTGGTTGTGGCGATGCGCTCTACCACCTCTCCTGCCTCTACTCTCATCAGGGCCAATATGATACTGCTCTCTCCTTCCTAAGACGCGCGGCGCGTAAGGGATCGCTTCCTGCGGTTGATGATCTTATTGAGGATGAGTGGCTAAGCGACCTTCGGGATCTCCCCGCATTTGAGGAGTTTCTTAACGATATTGCAGGTGGGTAGAGACGTAATAAATTAGATTTAACGTATCTGAGATCAACCTTGCTTTGCATTCCGAGTATGGGGTATTCTTAAGCGACGAAAATCGGGACCGTTGGAAATGGGGTAGTGCATTGGATGAATTCAAAGAGCATGATCCGGATGTCGAGCTTCTTCCCGCGGTGGGACCTCTTATCGATTCGAGAACAAGCCACCTCGATGACCTACTGAGTGAGCGGCTTAGCAGCGCTCTTCACTCTGAAACCTAGATCGG
>JAKBAF010000062.1 GCA_021809305.1 bacterium | reverse complement strand
TCCGATCTGGCCTATGCTAGGGAAGAGCTCGGTCTTGCTCGGAGCGCCCCAAGTGAGGTGGCACATCTTGAGAGGGTCTCTGCTCTGGAGGAGGCCGCGCTGCTACATCGCTTCCGTGCGGCAAGGCTTAAGAGCGAGGAGCTGGAAGGCTTGCTCGGTGAGGAGCGCCTTGCAAGATCTGAGGCGCAAACTAAGTTGTGCCATCAACAGGTGGCGCTTTTGGAGCAACAGGATCTCATATGCACCCTTCGCGAAACGCTCAACCATTCGCGTACTGAGGCCTTTCAGAGGCAGCTCTTGCTCGATGCAGAGAGTGAGAAGTTCAAGCGGACAAGATTTGAGCAAGAGAGGGTAGGAGGGCTTGAGCTTGAATCCGCTAAATCGCAATACGAGGAGCTTTGCTGCGCCTTCGATGAGAGGGGGATTAACCTCGCCCAAGCAACAGAGCATGGAGCGCTCCTTGAGGGCGAGCTTGAACAGTATTTGCGGGATCGCTTCGAATCTGAGCTCATCCCAAAGCAGGAGGAGCTCCAACTTCTTCTTGAGCTTGAAGCCTCCGCAAATGAGATCCAGGCAAGAGAGGTCGAGGTAGAGGCCCTAGAGTCACTTGTAGCCGAGCTGCTTAATGAGATGAAGCGTCGATCGGTTCCGATGCCAGGAGCGTTAGGATCTCGTGCCCGGAAGGGGTGATGAGTAGCGTATGCTCCCATTGAGCGCTAGGCTTACCATCAATTGTTCGCGCGGTCCACTGGTCATTCGGATCGATAACGGCTTGAGGAGCGCCAGCATTGATCATCGGCTCGATGGTAAAGGTCATTCCCGGGGCTAAGGGGATGGCGATCTCATTTGTGCAGTGAGGAATTTGGGGAGGCTCGTGGAAGCGCACCCCCGTTCCGTGGGCCACAAAGTCAAAGACAACAGAGCAGCCGTGAGCGGTGGCGTAGGTCTCGATCACCTCTCCAATCTCGGAGATGAGCACACCTGGTCGTAAGATCTCAATTGATCGCCGGAGGCATTCGTAGCAGACATCGACGACTTTTTTGCGCATCGGATCGGTCTTGCCGATGATGACCATCCGGCTGCAATCGCCATAATATCCCTTTAAGATACAGGTCACATCGATGTTGATGATATCACCCTCATCTAATGGGCGATCATCGGGAATGCCGTGGCAGATCACCTCGTTAATGGAGGTGCAGATACTCTTTGGAAAGGGGGGATGGCCGTAGTGGAGGGGAGCTGGTATGGCCCCTGCATCTACATGGAGCTTATGGGCGTAATCATTGAGCTCTTGGGTGGTGACACCTTGCCGTGCCATGACACAGGTTGCCTCTAAGATGCGTGCGGCAAGATGACAGGCGGCGCGTATTCCCTCGATCTGCTCGGGTGTTTTGATGAGTATACCAAATTGGCGGCGGTAGCGGTTGCTAAGCTCATTTGAGGCATCTTGTGGCGATCTCTCGGGTGCATGGCACTGCTTCCACTTCTTTTCGCTGCCGCACCAGCAGGGATCATTCCGTCCAATCACAGCGATTCTTAACTCCTCTTTCTTAAACATGTGAGGTAATTGCAAAACTCCAGTTTAACCGATGGAGTTTTGCAATTACCTCCGTGGTCATTAGAATCACCCGGAGCTTACCTTCCCAAGCGCTTAAGGGTCAAAGAAAACTCGCGACAAAGTAAGACCGTGTGCTGGCGCGCAGGGCCCTGCAAGACGGCGATCGCACCTCTCCAGTACCCCTCGCAAATCGTGGGCTTTTGCGCGGCCTCGGCCAATGGCTACAAGTGTTCCGACAAGATTGCGCACCATTCGATAGAGAAAGCGGTCACCCTCCACCTCGAAGGTAAGCTCATGGCCATTTTGGGTTAGCTCAAGTCGCCGTAGGGTACATATCGTCCCACGCTGCGCTGCGCTTCTCTTCTCGTTGCAAAAGGTGGCAAAGTCGTGTGACCCGAGAAGCGCTGGCATCGCCTCTCGCACCGGATCACAGGCGAAGTGGCCGGGTAGGTGCCACGCATAGAGCCTCTTACGGGGCAGCTGCATGGGGCCGAGGGTTATCGCATAGGAGTAGAGCTTGCCTCTGTTACCAAGCGTTGGGTGGAAGTCCGGATCGACCTCCTCCGCACTTAAGAGGCGAATCGCTTTTGGCAGGCAAGTATTCACCGCAAAAAGGAGCTTATCTATGGGAATTGGCGAGCTTGTTCCGAAGGCGACCACCTGGCCGGAGGCGTGAACGCCCGCGTCTGTGCGAGAGGCGGCCACAAGCTCTGGGCTCTCTCTTAGCACCTTCACAAGTGCTCTTTGAAGGGTACCCTCAATTGAGGGTCCCATGCCGTTCTCTTGCCATCCGATATAGTCTGTTCCGTCGTAGGCAATAAGTAATTTAATTCTGCGTTGCATTATTGGCCTTGCGAAAGTAATTAATCATTTGAGGTGATTGCAAAAGTCCAGTTTAACCGATTTTTAGGTGATTTTATCCGAGATTTGCAATTCTGCATAAATCCGCATACTCCTAAGAGTAGGGGATTTATGCAGAATTGCAAAGATCGGTAAAAGCGCCAGAAAGCGGTCAACTGGAGTTTTGCAATTACCTCGAAGTGCTAAGATTAAAGCCGCGCCGTAGCAAGCGTCAAGGGGCCTCTCTCCAACCCCCTGAAACAACTCTAGAAATCTCAAAGAGCATTTTTTGATTGCGCACCATCGATCGGTGTGATAAAGTCCTCGCAGATGCGCTTAAGTTTAGAGAGAAGCTGCTATCGCTCGCCGATAAGCATCGATTTATGTTCCGATTCTCTCGCTTCCCACTCTTTCCTTGGAAGTTTCTCGTGCAATAGATCAAGCCTTTTATAGCGGCCGATCCTTAGCTGAGAAAGACCAGAGAGCGCACTAGCAGCATGATGACCAAGTACGATAACCTCGCTTAGAGGATTCTTAAGCCACGGGGCACCCTTAGGAGAAAAGACGCGACATGTCAAAAACAACAAAACAATATGCCTGGGACGATACTAACCTCCTTGATGATGTCAGCTTTGCAGATGCTGACGCCACGACCTTTCGAAGCCTCCTGGAGGCTAAGATGGCCGTTGTACCTGAGGCGAGAGCCGATTTTACACAAGGTGCAATTCTAAAAGGAAGGATCGTCGAGATCACAAAGGATTACGTCGTCGTCGACGTCGGACTTAAATCTGAGGGACTTGTTCCCATTTCAGAGTTTGTCGACCCGAAAGAGCTCGAGCTGGAGACCTACATTGAGGTCATGCTTGAAGAGACCGAAGATGACCAAGGGCAGATTGTCCTTAGCCGTGAGAAGGCGCGTCGCCATCGGCAGTGGGAATACATCGTCGAAGAGTGTAAAGAGGGGTCGATCGTCTCTGGACGCATTACTCGCAAAGTTAAGGGCGGCCTTATGGTCGACATCGGGATGGAGGCCTTCCTTCCCGGGTCGCAAATCGATAACAAGCGCATCAAGAACCTCGACGACTATCTCGATAAGACCTACGACTTCAAGATCCTTAAGATCAATATCGAGCGAAAGAACGTCGTCGTCTCAAGGCGCGAGGTTCTGGAGACAGAGCGCCAGTCGAAGAGAGCTGAGCTGCTCGAAACAATGCAGGTAGGCGATCGGATCAAAGGGGTTGTCAAGAACATCACCGATTTCGGGGTCTTCCTCGATCTCAATGGCATTGATGGCCTTCTGCACGTCACCGATATGACTTGGAAACGGATCCGCCATCCTTCAGAGATGGTAGAGCTTGGACAAGAGCTCGAGGTTGTGGTTCTCAACATCGATAAAGAGAAGGGCCGCGTTGCACTTGGTCTTAAACAGAAGGAGCAAAATCCTTGGGTTGAGATCGAGAAGCGCTATCCTCCTGGCACCCGTGTAACAGGAAAGATTGTCAATCTTGTTCCTTACGGCGCCTTTATTGAACTCGAGCCCGGGATCGAAGGGCTTATCCACATCTCAGAGATGTCTTGGGTACGGAATGTCACAGACCCGAGCGAGGTGGTCAACAAGGGCGATGAGGTTACAGCGATTGTCCTCTCTGTGCAAACAGATGAAGGGAAGATCTCTCTTGGCTTGAAACAGGCCGAGCGTAATCCCTGGGAGAATGTCGACGACAAGTATCCTGTTGGCAAGATCGTTGAAGCCCAAGTTAGGAGTCTTACCAACTATGGCGCCTTTGTTGAACTAGAACCCGGTATCGATGGGCTGATCCACATCTCCGATTTGAGCTGGACCAAGAAGGTCTCTCATCCTTCAGAGATGTTAAAGAAAGGCGATAGGGTACGGGCTATTGTCCTCTCTGTCGACAAAGATAGCCGCAAGATCACTCTCGGTGTGAAGCAGCTCGCTGAAAATCCGTGTCAAACAATCGAGCGAACAATTCCTGTTGGAAGCATTGTCGCTGGAGTTGTAACTAAGATTGCCGCCTTTGGAGCTTTCCTTGAGCTAGACAACGGACTTGAGGCCCTTGTCCATGTGACAGAGCTCTCTGATCAAGCCTTTGGCAGCGTCGAGGAGGTTGTTAAGGTGGGAGATCGGGTGACTGCTAAGGTTGTTCGACTCGATCCAGAGCACAAAAAGATTGCCGCATCGATCAAGGAAATTCTTGTCGACCGCAATCAGATTGATCGGGATGAGATTGTTCTTTCCGATGATGAGTGTGATGTGGATCAAACAAGTCGCGGTGGTACTGACGAGCAGGACGAGTAGAAAGAGGGGCGGCTTAAGCCCCTCTCTTTCTCAGCTGTAGGGTGTTACCGGTAGGAAGACTCTGACTGTTATGCAAAAATTAACGTAAGCAAGAATTAACGTAAGACTATCGATTCATGAATAAGGACCTTGTTGCCATCTTCGAGTATCTAGAGCGTGAGAAGGGGATCAAAAGAGAGATCGTCGTTGCTGCCATCGAGGAGTCTCTCATTGCTGCTGCTCGCAAAAGCCTCTACGGTGCGCCGAATATTACGGTACGCATCCAGCCCAAGACAGGAGAGATAGAGGTCTACTGCGAGAAGGAGATCGTTGCCGAGGTTGACGACCCGCCAACGGAGATCTCACTAGAGACAGCTCGCGAGCTAGATCCGGATTGTAGTCTCGGCCAGTTTATCGACATCGAGGTGACCCCAAAAGACTTTGGTCGGATTGCAGCTCAGACGGCAAGACAGGTCATTGCGCAGAAATTGCGCGTTGCAGAGCGGGATGTCATCTATGAGGAGTACCGCCACAGAGTAGGCGAGATGGTCTCAGGAACAGTAAAGCGCTTTGCAAGGGGGGCAAATCTTGTCGTTGACCTTGGCAAGGTCGAAGGGCTCCTCCCTGCCCGTAACTACCCAAAGACCGAACGCTATCACATTGGGGATCGCGTCCACGCTCTTCTATTGACTGTGCAAGACCTAGAGAATGGAGGCGCTGAGGTAATTCTCTCGCGCAGCGATCCAAAGCTTGCCACTCAACTCTTCGAGCAAGAGGTACCCGAGATCCATGACGGCACCGTTCAGATCGTGCAAATTGTTCGTGAGGCTGGCTATCGAACAAAAGTTGTCGTGCGCTCAAATGATCCTCGCGTTGATCCGGTAGGGACCTGCGTTGGAGTTCGAGGAACACGTGTAAAGACAATCGTGCGAGAGCTCAACAACGAGAAAGTTGATATCATCCCCTTTGCGGATGACCCGATTGATTTGTTACAAAATGCTCTCGAGCCCGTTCTTATTCGCAAAGTGAGCCTGAATGAGGATGAGCGCACGGTTTCAATTGTTGTCGATGATGATAACTACGCAACAGTGCTTGGCCGCCGCGGCATGAATGCTCGTCTTAACGGGCAGCTTATTGGCTACACCATCGAAGTTCAAAAGATAAATGAATATAAGCAGCGCATAGCTGTTGAGCGTAGGGAGCTTGCTGAGCTTCCAGAGAGCGCACTTGATGCTCCCCTGAAACTCGACGGAATCAGCGCCTTGCTTGTTGAGAATCTTGTTGATGCAGGCTATGACACCTTGCGCAAAACATTGCGGGCAGGACCTGAAGATATTAGCGCCATTCCTGGGGTGAGCCTCGAGCTAGCCGATAAAATTCTTGAACGCGTGAAAGAGACCGCGCTGAAATTGCGTGATGGTGGGGCGAAAAAGTCCCAAGTGGATGAGGAGTAGTCGATTTATAGCGCTCCTCTTGGCAAGCGATGTAAGAAAGCTGTTGATCTTTTTTGTTTTATGCTTTACACTACCGCAGTAGTATACTGCGACAGATCTCAGAATATCTCCCTCCCCTTATCCCAATCATACATCGGGGACCAATCAGGGAATAATTAGGGAACAACCCAAGGACCATTATTTTGGCCAAAAACCTCAAACTCAACATCAAAAACACTCAGCTTGCCAAAGCTCTTACCATTAAGACGCTGCAGGAAAAGCCTGCTCCTGCAGAGGAGAAGCAGACTCTCACCCCTCCTGTGAAAGAGGTGGCCCCTACAGGCGATGCTCTAGCGGAGAAGCGCCGTGTAAGAGCGCGGTCGCGCTCTGCCTTTGCGCCACTAACTCCCGAAGAGCAAGAGAGCGCAGCTCTAGCTGAGGCAAGCGCAGTTCTGGCTGAGGCAAGCGCAGCAGAAATTGCTGCGACAGCAGCTCAAGCAGCAATTTGGAGTGAAGAAGAGCTCCGCGAAGCAGCACTCCGTAGCGCATCACCAAAGCTTAAGAGCGATCTGTTGATCGAGGAGCCTTTGGATGAGGTTGAGGCGCGAGCAGAGGCAAGTTCTGGTCATATCGGTATAGCGGTAGCCATCAACCATCGACCAGCCACCCCCGAGCCGCCTCCTCTACCTGAGCGACCCCCGGCTCATGCCAAACCAGCGCCTGTCAAAGGGCGTCGTTGGGAAGAGGCCAAACCGGTACCACACGTCCCCCCTCCCCCTCCCAAAGAGGAGGCGCGAGCTCCGTCTCGCGGAGGAGAGGTTCGTGGTAAGGAGCGAGGACGCAGCGAATTCCGCGATGTGAGACCAAAGCCTGCCGGCAGGAGTCCAGGTGGAGAGGAAGAGGGATGGAGACGACGCCGACCAAGGGCCCGTCATAAGGCCGTAGAAGATGTCACGATCAGACCCACTCAATTAAAAATACGTCTTCCCATTTCAATTAAAGATTTAGCTGTCTCTATGAAATTGAAGGCCTCCCAGCTTGTGGGTAAGCTCTTCATGCAGGGCGCTGTGATGACCCTCAATGACCTTCTGGACGACGAAACGGTCGTTCAACTCCTTGGCCACGAATT
>JAKBAF010000061.1 GCA_021809305.1 bacterium | reverse complement strand
CGGAAGCGCGAGGCTTTGGAGAGGAGATCTGCTACGTCAGTAAAGCGCCCAGCTGGACAAATTTGAAGAAATAGAAGACCACTATATGCACTAACCTTACAGACTTTATCACCCATTGCGCTAACTGATCGCTGCTGCTCTAGAAAGGCTGCGACAGCCTCTAGCCCCCTGCCAACTCGGCTAGTCCCAGCTTGACCTGTCTCTTGACTTGTTAGTAAATCACCCACCGAGTCACCTCCAACTATTGATTAAGTAGAATCATATTACATAACAGTCAATCAACACAATCGGAAACAAATTACTATCCATACTAACACGCGCTTCTTAAGCGCGCAGTGGTCTTGTTCAAAAAATGGGATATCGATAGCTATTAGACCTTTGCTGTATTAGGAATGGGTAGACCCTCTCGCACAGCAGATTGGGCAACCAAGGCGAAAGACAGTGGAAGCGCTCAACCTGAAAATCGTCTTAATTCTGACAGTTGGCTTTGCCCTCGCCAGCATTCTGGGCTACCTCTCTCACCGAATAAAGCTCTCCCCTATCTTAGGCTATCTTATAGCGGGCTATTTAATAGGGCCCTATTCACCAGGTTATGTAGCGGATAGACAGATTGCTGAGCAGTTAGCAGAGATTGGGATCATCTTGATGATGTTTAGCGTCGGCTTGCAGTTTAAGTGGCAAGACCTAGCTAGATACAAAAGGACGGCAGTTCCAGGCGCCTTAGTGCAGACGTTTTTCGCCCTCATAGTAAGTGCTGCCTTGGTCTATAGCATTGGATGGAGTCTAGAGGCTGGAATCATCTTTGGCTTAAGTATTGGGGTCGCGAGTACCGTCGTCTTGGCTCGCATTTTAGCCGACAATGCCCTACTTAATACTCCCGCGGGCCACCTCTCAGTGGGCTGGCTCATCGTTGAAGACATCATTACAGTCGCTGCTCTGCTTATCCTCTCTCCTTTAGCAAGCTCGTACAATGGAGAGGGATTTTCGCTTAAAAGCGTAGCTCTCGCTTTTCTCTTTGCCCTTGTGAAATTTGCGGCTCTAAACTGGGTGATGTTTACCTGGGGAAAGAGGCTTGTCTCCTACCTCCTATCCAAAGTTGTTCTCACTAACTCTCACGAGCTCTTTACCTTAACCATACTGGCACTAACATTTGTTGTCGCTGCAGGGTCGGCCTTGCTACTTGGCACCTCAATTGCTCTCGGCGCCTTCGTAGCTGGCATGGTAATGGGTCAAACGCGCATCCGCTTCCAAATCTCAATGAATGCCCTGCCATTAAAGGAGGCCTTTGTCGTGGTCTTCTTTCTCTCTGTTGGGATGCTATTTGATCCTTATACCGTCGTGGAGCACCCTCTTCTATCACTCGCTGTCCTCGCGATCATTCTCATCGTCAAACCCCTTGCCGCGTTTTCGATTACCTTGATCTTAAGAAACCCTCTCAAGACAGCTTTTGTCACCGCCTTAGCGCTTGCCCAGATTGGTGAGTTCTCCTTTATTCTTGCGGAGAGAGCCACAACTCTCGGCGTTCTACCTCGAGCAGGCTATGATATCATCATTGCCTGCTCGCTCATCTCCATATCCATTAATCCGCTTCTCTTCAAGCTCTTGAAAACCTTTAGCTTTTTAGAGAAGCCTCTGCACTAGCTCCCATAGCGGCGTGGGCGGCCTTGGGGAGCGCTCCTAAACGGCCGCTTTTGGGGTCTACCAAGTGGAGCTCTAGATGGCCGAGGCGCACGACTATCACGGTTGGCTCCTTGCGGATCGATTAACCTGGCTATGGCTCTCCATTTGAGATCATCCTCTGGTGCTACAAGGCAGAGTGAATTCCCCTCTGCCCCTGCCCGCCCTGTTCGCCCAATACGGCGAATGTAGTCGTCAGGCGATTGAGGCAGATCGTAGTTAATAACGTGCATGACATGAGGGATATCCAGCCCACGAGCTAAGACGTCAGTTCCGACAATTACCCGAATCATACCCGCGCGAAATTCTCGAATGACCCGGTCACGGCCTCTTTGCGGAAGATCACCGTGGATAGCATCTGCGCTGTGACCATGCTCTTGGAGTCTTTTACATAGATGCTCGGCACCACGCTTGGTTTTAGCAAATATGATAATCGAGCCCTCCCTTTGCTCGAGCTGTTTTAAGAGTTCAGGGAGCTTTTCCGCCGCTTTTAGGTGAATGATCTCTTGCTTAATCTTAGGGGCAGCCTCCTGCGCGGTACCAATGGTAATGCGCTGAGGATCAATTAGGTATTTACTCGATAAGCGATCAATATTTGGCGGAAGTGTGGCTGAGAACATCAAGGTTTGTCGCACCTGTGGAAGGTATTCAGCAATCTTCTCCAGTTGAATCCCAAAACCCATGTCGAGCATACGGTCCGCTTCATCAATGATGAGGAAGCGTGTCTCATTCAAGACAAGGCTCCCGCGCTCGAGATGGTCCGTGATACGCCCAGGAGTACCGACGATTAGCTGTGGACGGCGCTTAAGCTCGGCCATCTGTCTGAACATCGGTGCCCCTCCAATCAAGAGCGTTGTCTTAAAGGCGGCTGCTCCCAATATGCGGTTCAACGTCTGTTGCACCTGCACCGCGAGCTCCCTCGTTGGGGTTAAGATGAGCGCCGAGCTCTGGCGACTCAAGGATAACTTCATGATTAGAGGGATCGAGTAAGCAACGGTCTTTCCTGTCCCTGTTTGCGCAGAAGCCAAGACGTCTTGTCCCTTGAGTGCTGCAGGGATTGTTGCCGTTTGAATTGGCGTTGGAATCGTGATTTGCATGCCCTTAAGTGATTCTACTAAAGCGACAGGCAGTCCGAGGTGCTCAAATGATGCCACAAATCCTGCTGGCAACTCATTCGAAAGTGCGGTAGGCGGCTCGAGATCTTTAAATATTGTCATTATATACCCAGTGGGAACGTCGATCTATTCGAGCGCGGCCCCTTTTAAACTTGTTCAGGAAAGCTAAGGAAAATCATTGTACTACAGGTAGACATCTTACTGCACGGCTTTTTGTCCGATAATTTTCTCTCGCGATAAAATATCGGTTGCCGACGCTAGATATGATCCTTTTGTTCCACATTTTCCAAGAAGGCTTTATAGAAACTAATGGCATATAGCCTGACCTCTTCTCGGGGATCAGACTTGAGATTGGCCATCCGCCCCTCACGCAAGTACTCTTCGGCCTTTTTTAGATCTGGCGAGCTGAGTTGAGCATCTAACTTAGAGACCCGTTCATGATAGTTTATTTTTTTATCCTCTGGATCCTCAGAACAGCGGAACCAGATAGCCGCCGTTAAGAGGTAGACCTTTAATTTCCCGGCTTTAAGCCTTGATCGCTCCTCTGCTGTTGGCGCCCTGCCATAATAGGCGCTTAGAAGGATCTCCTCCTGATCACATGTCATGTTCGCACAGACGGCGATGAGGCTCAAATCTGAAAATGGATCATCCCAAGTGGCGCATGTCCAGTCAATAATGGTAACCCGATCCTCGTCAACCAGGATATTCGCAGGGTGCAAGTCTCCATGGCAGGGCACAAGCGGAGATGAAATCTCACCTCTTCGCAAGCTCCTAACCGACTCGCCAAAGCCAGTTGGATAGGCAACGCCGCCTTCCACCCCCTTTCGATAGTGCTCCTCTATCTTCTCGATCGTCGTGATCCTTGTCGGATAGCGCCCTGAATAGTTGTGGAGAGAGGCTACAGACTCGCCTAGGCGGCGAATGGGCTCCTTATTGTCCAAATCGTGGCGGCAAAGAGGGTGGCCCTTAACGAAGGGCATAACAGTCAGCAGCGAGTCGTGATCTGCAGCAAGACAGATAGGCGCAATGGCTAGATCACTTGCGGTTCTTAGCGCCGCGATCTCGCCCTTACGAAAATCATCTGACTTCCGAGGATCAAGGAACCGGAATACGTAGCTTTTACCATTTAAATCGCAGGAATAGAGCCTTGCTCGTGTTAACCCTCCCACCATTTCGCTAAAGAGAAGGTCATTCCAGAGTTCTTCTTGAGGGCATAGATCGGCTAAAACCTCTCGAGCCGCCCCAACTTGCCTCTCTTCTATATTTTTTAGAAAATCAGAATATGAGAGATCCTCCCCATACAGCAGGGAGGAGCAGAGGAGGGCTGCAAATAGAAACGATTTTAGCCGAATTGCCATAAGATCAACCTAGAGCTAATAGAAGCGCCAGGGGAGTTTAAACCAAAACGAAAATCCTTCCAACCTTCTTTAAATCTACTTTTAGGAAGCCATGCAAGTAGCGATCCCATGTCGCTCGCACATTCCCGAAAGAAAATTCCATAGCACGTCTAGAATGCGGGCGGTAGTGGCCTTGATTTCTGCTTGATTATCTGGAGTAACATAGCTCTTGAGGAGCTCTCTCTCCTGAGCGGCGTGCTCCTTATCTGCTGCAATGTGAACACTAAAGTATCTCCACCCCTTTGGGTTTTGCATGCCGTAGTGCTCTTTAAGGCCATCGATCTTAGAGATGCAAATCTCAGGAATCTGACTCTCATAGGCGTACAATGCAGCTATCCCTTCACCAGTTGTCTCCTTCGCACAAACGGCCTGAAAGGTTGAGACAAGATCGTGCATCTCTTTCATTGGCTGATGGTGAGCGAG
The DNA here is from genome assembly GCA_021809305.1 of bacterium. Classification (GTDB taxonomy): domain Bacteria; phylum Chlamydiota; class Chlamydiia; order Chlamydiales; family JAFEGQ01; genus JAKBAF01. The sequence goes on along the minus strand of JAKBAF010000061.1, from coordinate 2,657 downwards.
CTCTTCATGCGTGACCCCAAGTTCTAGCGCGAACTCTCGCCAAAGGTCGGGGTGGTTGGGCGATCCAGCCTCTTCTTCAATGAGGTTTTGAAGAAGCGTTCTACGGGTCAGAGGATCGGCTGTATGGGAGTGGAGGGCGGATAGGTAGGTTGGGAAGAGGCCCACGTGGTGGTAGTACTCTTTAGCATACTCCCGAAGGCATTCGAAAGAGAGCTCTCCCCTTGACCAAGCTTGGTAAAAAGGGTGGTTTAGCAGGTGTTTTGATTGAATCAGCAGATCAAGATCTTGGAGAAAAAGATCACATGGCATTTCCATAAACAGACTCCCTATTAGAACGACATCAAGAAGATAGTAGACAACCTACGCGCTCCGCGATTGTGCCCTATGGTAGACCCATTTGTCTAGGCCTTGGATGGATGCATTGACACTTGCAAGTCTTGACGAAATACTACTTGTGTAGTAGCTTTGCGCGCAAACTTCAAGGAGTGGATAGATGGGGAAAAAACGCGGTTTTGGGGAGCTTGAGCTTGCAATCTTGAAACTTCTTGCTGACCGCAAGCAATTGAGCGTTCGAGAGGTCTTAGAGACGTTCGACGGGGAAGATAAGTACACGACAATCATGACCGTCATGAACCGCCTGGTTGAAAAGCAGCACCTTATCAGAGAGCGTTGTGGGCAGCACTTTAACTACCGGCTCAACAAAGCAAGTAGACCCTCTCACCAAAGCCTATTGGACAGATTACGCCAAAAAATATTCGGTGGAAAACTCGCTCCCATGATGAGCTATCTAATCGATTCCGGCGATGCAATTTCAGATGAGGAGCTCGCAAAAATGGAAGAGCTCATCAGAGAGATCAGAGAATCGAGGAGCGCTCCGTGAAAAATGAACTCTTCTGGCTCTGGGGCTTCAATATCATCGTCAATAGCTTTTTAACTTTTCTAACCGTCGGCACCCTCACCCTCATATTGGTAAAGGTGTTGAGAATGGGGCGTACCAGGCTGAGGGCGATTCTTCTCGCTCTTCCACTCCTAAAGATCGTCATTGACCTCTTCCTTTATGATTTTGCGAGTTGGGCCTTGGTCGCTAACATCAATCCAATCGAGTCAGAGTCAGGATCACGGCTCCTTTCGGCCTGGCTCGCCTTTCCACATAGCACCTTTCCATTCTTTCCCTTAACAACTGGCGTCCAATTGTCGCTAAATAGCGGCCAAACCTTCACACCAGCTGACCTCATCGCGCTTTGTCTCAATCCATTATGGATCAGGGCGACAACTCTCTTCATGGCCTCCATCTCCATTATACTAGGTGGGATTTGGCTCTATCGGCTCTATCAATCAGTGAGGAGTGTAAAAGAGATCCTTTGCGCATCCACGCCATGCAGCCGTCCTATCGTAAATGGTCCTCTCTCCTTAGAGCTGCAAAAATTGAAGATCGAGCTGCGAGCTTCATCCGTGGTCCAGATACCTTGCGCTGCGGGTCTTGTTCATCGGCGCATTCTATTCCCAGCTGATCTAATAGCGAAGGTAAGCCAAGATGAGTTCGAGGCAATTGTTGCGCATGAGATCGGCCATGTCGTCTGGCATGATACTATGGCGAGATTGGCTGCTCGGTTTGTTGCGACCCTCTTCTGGTGGATCCCTGTAGCGTGGTGGTGTAGGCACCTCGAACAGGCCCAGGAAGAGGCGTGCGATAGGGGCATCAGCAGATTTGGCCTATCAAGGATAGCGCTAGCAGCAGCTCTCTTAAAGGTGGCAAAAGGGGCAATTGTTGCTCCTTCGCAACCCCTCTGCGGTTTGGTCCACACAAGTAGTGTTGCTCGTCGCATTCGGATCATGACCCAAAAGAGGGAGGAAAAGGAAGCTAAGAGCCTGTTATGGCTACGTGGCTGCTTAGCTGGAGTTGTGACGATGACCTTTCTCTTCGGAAAGTTCTGGATCTTTTGACACGCTGGCTTAAGGGTTACGCCCCTTGTCGGCTTTTTTTATCTTAAATACTACACGTGTAGTAAAGGAGGCTCTATGCGCAAACTTGCAGTTACCGCCCTCACAATGGCGCTCGCAGGAGCACCCCTCGTCTTTGCCGCTGAAGACGCAGCAGAGATCAACACAAGCAACTATTCCGCAGGCAGAATTCGGGTTGTACGCTTACAGGAGATGACAAGAGAGAAACTTGAGGCTTTCTTTACCGGAAAGACCCCAGAGGTAGCACTTGAGTGTCCTCAAGGCATCGATCTTCCCTTAAATTTACTCTTAAAGGGTGATCTAGAGCTGGCGAGCTGCTCTCCACTTAATCTAAAAATCCTAAATGGCTGCACCATCCGATGCTTGGGCGATGACTTTCTCTTCAGCTCGGATGGTCAGAACTGGCGGTCGTTCCATGAATTCTTCACAGGGGTTATAAGCTTCTCTCTAAATACGGAGGGAGGGCGGCCTGAGATGGATCTCTCAATCGAGCTCAATCGACGAGCCTAGATAGAGGCTGAGGAGGCGGTGGCTGACCATCGTCTCCTCAGCCTCTTAAACGCTTGTTTTAAGGCCAGCTCTTGGACGCGACACTATCACCTCCTCTTCGTGGCCGCTTCTTGATCAGAAAAGATCCAATAGAGGCAAGCAGCATCATGAGAGGAAAAACAGTGAGCACCAGGCGATAGCTTTCG
>JAKBAF010000001.1 GCA_021809305.1 bacterium | reverse complement strand
CCTCAGCTAAGTCCTGCAAGGGGACCTTTCTTGTGATAGAAATATTAACAAGCCGCTGAGGATAGCGCTTCACCCAGTTAGCGAGCTCTGAGAGTGGTTGGCCTCGCTCCTGCATAATTCGAATCACCTGGAGAGCAGAGACGATACCATCTCCTGTAGTATTGTGCTTGAGAAAGATCATGTGACCGCTCTGCTCCCCGCCAAGTATCGCACCGCGACGCACCATCTCTTGGAGCACATGGCGATCGCCAACAGGAGCACATGCCACCTCAACACCAATCTCCTCTAGGGAGCGGATGATCCCAAGGTTCGTCATCACAGTTCCAACAACACGCGGTGGATTAAGTTCACGACGAGCGTGCATCTCCTTAGCGCATATGGCAAGAAGAGTATCTCCATCGAGAATGGTCCCCTGCTCATCAACGATGACGACCCGATCTCCATCACCATCAAAGGCGATCCCGATATGGGCCTGCTTCTCCACAACAAGCCTCGCCATTGCCTCAGGATGGACCGCACCGCAATCTGCATTAATGTTTAAGCCATCGGGGGTGATGCCGTGGGCGATCACCTCAGCTCCAAGCTCCTTAAAGACGAGTGGGGCGACCCTATAGCAAGCACCATTGGCACAGTCGACCACCATCTTGATACCCTGGAGCGACATCTGCCTTGGGTAGGAAGATTTTACAAATTCGATGTAGCGCCCTTGGGCATCCTCTATCTTCGTATTTTTTCCAAGCGCATGATCTGCCGGAAGGACCTCTCTGTAGCTTCCTGATCGGACGACCTCCTCGATCTCCTCTTCAAGGGCATCCTCAAGCTTGAACCCTTCCGGAGAGAAGAATTTTATACCATTGTCATGATAGGGATTGTGCGAGGCCGATATCACGATACCAGCATCGGCCCTATAGGCACGCGTGATATAGGCAACACCGGGTGTCGGTAGAGGCCCAACCATTAAGGTATCCACCCCCATCGAGCAGAGGCCCGAGATGAGAGCATTCTCAAACATGTATCCAGAGAGCCTTGTATCTTTCCCAATCACAACCCTGTGCTTGCCAGGACCTCGCCTGAAGACCCTTCCCACAGCTCTCCCAAGCGCGAGGGCTATCTCCACTGTCATTGGATGGGCATTGGCCCGCCCCCGGACACCATCTGTGCCAAAAAGCTTGTGGCCCGCCTGGAGACCCTCCCTCTTATCCGCTGTCACATCTCCCCCTTAAATTTTCGCGCGCCTAAGGCCTCTATAGAGCTGAGGTGGGCGCATGCATGTGAGTCTGCCAGATGAGCCGTTTTCGGAGCGAGGGAAGCTCTCTAATCAGGGAAAAAGAGCTTCAAGATGGGCCGTGCGCGTAAGGCTACCTCCCCCATTTAGCGCACTGTTTTGCACAAAAAGTGGCTAGCCTCACAAGTTTGGTCCAAAAGCAAAGCCTGTCGCCTCAAGCTTGGCACTTATGAGGCGACGGGAGCCACTGAAAGGAGAGGTTAAGTTGGTAGCCCACTGAACGCGTGGTAATTTAAGCCGCTCTGAGATCTCATCATAGAGCTCCCCCCTTCGCTTTGGAAGGGAGCGGCAGAGATTGTAGACACCAGAAAGATGCCTCTCATAGGCCCAAGCAATTCCTTTAACGATATCGCTAAGCTCACTTAAGTTCACAAAGCCCCTCCCATCCCCAGGAACCACCCTACCCGCCATTTGGCGCACTCGATCCTCGATCGCGCGATTAGGTCCGATAATTTCTCCTAGTCGAAAGATGCAGCAGCAAAGGCCCCTGGCCTCTGCGCCAAGGAAGGTCGATTCCGTCTCAAGCAAAATCTCTGCCTGTGGGGTCATGGGATGTGGTGGCGTCTCCTCATCGACAAGACTCCCTAGCTGATCTCCATAGACCGATCCACTACTCGTGTAGACAAGCTGCTTAAGGCCGCTACCATCCAGCAGAGCAACGAGCTGCTTTGCCGTCTCTAAGTAGGCGATACGGTACTCATCAACACCCCGCCCCTTTGGAGCTACCGAGAGAAGGAGCCCTTCTTGCCCATCAAGTAGCTCGCGAAGATCACCTGGCCTCCGCGAATCAAAGAGGCGCACCTTATCTGCCACTTCGGCAAGTTCCTTAAGCCTCGCCTCCGATGTGGTTGTAGCCGTCACGATGTGACCTTGAGAGCGCAACGCCAGCGCTGCAGCGCACCCCACATAGCCACAGCCGATAATGACAATTCGCATCTTTTCTTGGGTCCTGCAAGTTTGCTCGCGCAAGCTGGTAGTGTAGCACTCCTTCCCTAAAATTCAATTATCGCACGGTCCAAAGCACGAACTAAATCCAAAATGCCGTATTGAAATCAGCAAGAACCCGAGAGCGAAAATGAACCCACAGGGTAGATTTCAACGAGTCGATCTGAAGGGATATCACTCCCTAGAGGATCTCGCCTTAGACCTCCACTCATCTTGGAACCACAGCGCTGATGCAATATGGCGCGAGCTCAACCCAGAATTATGGGAGCTAACGCATAACCCTTGGGCCGTCTTGCAAGCCTCGTCTCGAGAAAAACTGATGGCCATTTTGGCTGATCAAAGATTGGGCGGCCTCATCAAAGATCTCATAAAAGCCAGAAAGAATGAGCTGAGCCGGTCCAGTTGGTTTGAAACTGACAATAATTGCTTACCCCTCACGTGCATCGCCTACTTTAGCATGGAGTTTATGTTGAGCGAGGCGCTGCCCATCTATTCTGGCGGTCTCGGGAATGTGGCGGGTGATCAGCTCAAGGCGGCAAGCGATCTTGGGGTGCCAGTTGTCGCCGTCGGACTGCTCTACAGCCAGGGTTACTTTCGGCAGTTCATCGATAAAAATGGCGATCAAAAAGAGCTCTACCCCTACAACGACCCAGGACAATTGCCGATCAGGCCCTGCCTTTTGCCGAATGGGGAGTGGCTCCGCTTGAAAATTGAATTGCCTGGCTGGTCACTTTGGCTCCGGGCATGGGAGGTCAAAGTGGGTAGAACAAAGCTCTATTTGCTAGACAGCAATGATGTAGCTAATTTTCCGGGTCACCGAGGAATAACAAGCGAGCTCTATGGGGGCGATAGAGAGCTCCGCTTAAAACAGGAGCTCGTTCTCGGCATTGGCGGATGGCGCCTCTTAAATGCCCTGGGAATACAACCTGAAATCTGCCACTTAAATGAGGGGCATGCCGCTTTTGCAGTGCTAGAGCGCGCCTCCTCTTTTATGAAGGAGACACAGCAACCCTTCGAGGTTGCACTCGCTGCCACGCGCGTCGGCAACCTCTTTACAACCCATACGGCAGTGGCCGCTGGGTTTGATCGATTCTCCCCCGATCTGATCTCCCAATATCTTGGACGGTATGCACAAACTAGTCTGGGCATACCGCTTGAAAGGCTCCTTGCCCTCGGTCAGCTAAATCCAAATGATGATTTTAACATGGCCTACTTAGCTATTCGAGGAAGCGGTTTTGTCAATGGCGTCTCGCAATTGCATGGAGCGGTCAGCCGACACCTATTTAAAGATCTCTTCCCCCGCTTCCCTGAGGAGGAGGTTCCGATCGGATTTGTAACGAATGGCGTTCACACGCCTACCTGGGACTCATCGCTCTCCGATGATCTTTGGACGGCGGCCTGCGGAAAAGAGAGGTGGCTTGGGACAACAGAGGAGCTAGAGACAAAGATCCGCATGGTTCCAGAGGAGCAAATTTGGCAGATGCGTAAGCAATCGCGCCGCATCCTAGTTGATTATACCCGCACAAGGCTCATCAGACAGCTGGGAGCCAGGGGCGCATCTGATGATGAGATAGAGAGCGCGCGATCCTTTTTAAATCCAGAGGCTTTGACTCTAGGTTTTGCGCGCCGCTTTGCAGCCTATAAGAGGCCTGATCTACTGCTTACCGATGAGGATCGACTCCTCCGGATCTTAACAAATAGGGATCGTCCCGTGCAGCTCATTCTTGCTGGAAAGGCTCATCCTGCAGACCGTGTGGGGCACGACTTAATCAAAAAATGGATGAAGTTCATTGCTCGGCCTGAGGCGCGCGCTCATGTGATCTTCCTTAGTGACTACGACATGATCATGACAGAGCAGCTGGTGCAGGGCGTTGATTTGTGGATCAACACTCCACAAAGGCCCTGGGAGGCGAGCGGAACTAGTGGAATGAAGGTGCTCGTCAATGGAGGCTTGAATCTCTCTGAGTTAGACGGCTGGTGGGCAGAAGCCTACGCTCCAGAGCTCGGTTGGGCATTGGGAGATGGGCAGGAGCATGACCACGATCCTAGCTGGGATCTAGTGGAGGCAAGTGCCCTCTACGACTTGCTAGAGGGCGAGGTGACCTCGGAATTTTATACAAGGGATGCAAGAGGGATCCCTCTTTCTTGGATAGCCAGGATCCGAGAGAGCATGGCGCAATTGACACCCCACTTCTCATCTAACCGCACAGTGCGCGAATACACAGAGAAATTCTATCTCAGCGCCGCTCTGTCCTATCGCAAGCGAGCTGAAAATAGCGGCGCGCTTGCGAAAGAGATAGTCGATTGGCAGGGCTCACTTGAAGAGAATTGGGGTAAACTGGGATTCGGCGAATTCAAGATTGAATCGGATACGAATCGGCATCTATTTGAGGTTCAGGTCTATCTCAATAATTTGGACCGCCAGTCGATTAAGGTAGAGCTCTATTCGGCAGCCATGACAAAGGCCATGGAGTATCAGAGGCAGATTCCCAATACGCCGAATGGGCATATCTATCGCGCAGAGGTGGCTGTCAACTATCCGGCAGCAAGTTTCACGCCACGCATTATTCCCTACTACCCAGGTGTCGCAATTCCCCTAGAAGCGGCTCACATCTTGTGGCAGAGGTGACAGAGCAAGGAACGCAACCTTGCATGAATTGGGAAGGGCGTGGTATCATTGTACCCTCTAACAGAATTATTATATAGTTGAGTGCAGCCGAAAGTCTACTTTGCTGAACAGCACGATATCCGCGACAGCTCCATCGATAAGGATGCGCTTTTTGTCCTCTCACGCCTGAGAGAGGAGGGGTTCATCGCCTATCTTGTGGGTGGAGGCGTCCGCGACCTTCTCATGGGCAAAGAGCCGAAAGACTTCGACATCTCAACCTCTGCCCGTCCCGAACAGGTCAAACGTCTCTTTAGAAATTGCATTCTCATCGGTCGCCGCTTTCGCTTAGCTCATGTGCGCTTCGGCAAGCAGATCATTGAGGTCTCCACCTTCCGATCTGGCGAGACAGAGGAGTCCAATCTTATCCTACGCGATAATGTGTGGGGCTCGCCCGAACAGGATGTCCTGCGACGCGATTTTACCATCAACGGCCTCTTCTACGATCCAAGTGACCACAAGATCATCGACTACGTTGGTGGCTTCAAGGACCTCACCCTCCATCTCCTTCGCACCATTGGCACCCCAAGTGCAAGATTCCGCCAAGATCCTGTTAGAATGATCCGCTGTCTCAAATTTAGGGCTCGATTCGGTTTTCAGATCGATCAGGAGATCCTCTCCGCGCTCTCAGAGTGTCGAGACGAGATTCTCAAGAGCTCACCTGCCCGCCTTCTAGAAGAGATGCTTCGGATGCTCGAATCCGGTGCCTCCGAGCCCTTCTTCCACCTCCTGCAAGAGTTTGGCTTCCTCGATCTTCTCTTTCCAGCTCTAGCTATTGCTATGCGACGAGAGGTCGGTAGCACTATCTTCGCCTACCTCCGTGCTGCTGATAACTACGTCCTGGCAACCAAAGAGGCGCCTCCCCTTGACCGCGCAGTCCTCGTCTCATCACTCCTCTTCCCCCTTCTTCAAGATAAGCTCGAAGAGCACATCGCAGAGACCGGAAAAGAGGCCACCTCTACGGCAATCCATGAGCTCGCCTGGCAGATCGAAGAGGAGGCCCTCTCCAACTCCTTCCTCGAATTCCCAAGAAAGCTCCGCGCCTTTATCGGCTTCATTCTTGAATCGCAGCTGCGCCTTAACCCTCAAAGCGGCCCTGTTGTCCGTCGCGCTCGAGTGGCGAGCCACCCCGACTTCCATCTCGCCCTCCAGTTTCTCTCTCTACGATCACTTGTTGACCCCAGCGTCACAGAGGTCTACAACACCTACAAAGAGCTCCCTAAGCGGCCTTCTCGCCGCCGCCTCCCCAAAGAGGAGTAGTCTGTCATGCCACAAGATGTTAGAGAGCCCCCACAGGTCCTCCCACTTCCCTACGAGACTCCCTGGGGTCGCACCCTCTATTATACTGGCGCCCCCTTAGATGCAGGGCCGCTCCCAACGCTCATCTACTTCTCCCTCTCAGGTGAAGATAGCCTCGCCACCTCGCCCTTTAATCAGCCTGTGGCCTTTCTGCAAGGAGCGCCTCTGCGCATCTTCTCGCTCGACCTCCCTGCTCACACAAGAGAGGAGAACCCTCACGAGGCAATAAAAAAATGGGCCGATGAGATGGCGGCTGGCAGGTCTCCCCTTACAGATTTCATTGATGAGTGTGCTAGAGCGTGCCAGCTTCTGATTGAGCGAGGCGTTGCAGATCCTAGCCGTATGGCGAGCGCTGGCCTCTCTCGCGGAGCCTTCTTTGCAACACACTTAAGCGCAAGGCTCCCCGCAATCAAAGCCGTTCTCGGATTCGCCCCTCTTGTTGACCTAAGCTTTGCTAAAGATTTTTCTCCTATCGCCACACAAGAGGCCGTCCAAGAGCTCGCTCTTATCAACCTTACCTCCCTCCTCATCAAGACCCATTTTCGCTTCTACATCGGCAACCGCGATACACTTGTTAGCACCAAACTCGCCTTCGAATTCATCACAGCGCTTGCCGATGCTGCCTTTGAGGCCCATCAAAGACCACCTGCTGCTGAGCTCATCATCACCCCCTCGATCGGCCACCATGGCCACGGCACAAAGCGCGAGACTTTCTTCGAGGGTGCGATGTGGCTTAAATCTGAGCTCCTTGGATGACAACGCCTGTAGCTAAAGAGGCCTTTATCTTTGCAGGTGAGCCAAGTGGTGACCTGCTTGGTGCCCACCTTGTATGTGCCCTTCTAGCAGAGGAGCCTAGCCTCCATTTCTTTGGCGTCGGCGGAATGAAGCTGCAGGAGGCGGGCCTTGAGCTCCTCCTCCCTATGGAGCAGTTTCAACTCTTTGGCTTCACAGCGGTCCTTACCTCATTTAGAAAGATCTACCGCCAATTTCAGACCCTTCTTGCGCATATCCTAAAGCGAAATCCGCCCCTCTGCATCCTAATCGACTATCCAGGTCTAAACCTCCGCCTTGCCAAAGCCCTTCGCAAGCGCGGCTACAAGGGCAAAATCGCCTACTACATCTCTCCCAAAGTCTGGGCTTGGGGGGAGGGGCGGATCAAAACGCTCCGTTCTACACTTGACCTCCTCCTCTGCATCTTTCCCTTCGAACCCCCCTTCTTTGCCCCTCACAACGTACCCGCTAGATATGTTGGAAATCCCCTTGCACAATCACTTGCACTCTCTCCCCACGACCCCTCATGGCGAGATGCCGCTGGCTTTAGACCAGGCTCCCCCATCTGCAGCCTCTTTCCCGGCAGTCGCAAAAGCGAGATCGAGCGCATCCTCCTACCCCAACTAAAAACAGCGGCTCTGCTGAAAGAGGCTATGCCGGAGCTGCAGTTTGGCCTCTCCATCGCAAGCGACAACCTACTGCCTCAGATTCGGTCAGCCTTAAGCCGCACCTCTCCTCTCCTTCAGGGCAGCCTCCACCTTGTCCATACAGCCGATACCCGCCACCTGATGCGCGCCTCAAAGGCTGCCCTTGCCAAATGTGGAACCGTCAATCTCGAGCTTGCCCTACTCAATATCCCCTCGGTTGTCGTCTACAGGCTCTCGACCGTCAATGCTCTCCTTGCGAGATATCTCTTTCGCATCAATCTGCCCCACTACTCCCTCCCGAACATCATCGCAGGGTCCACCCTCTTCCCCGAACTCATTCACCAAAACTTCCATCCAAGAGTTGCGGCGAAAGCCCTCCTGCCGCTCCTACACGAGAGCCGTGAGCGCGACCTGGCCTGCGCCGGCTGCCGCCATGTCCAGCAACTCCTGCACTCCGAATTTTCGCCATCGCAAGCGGCAGCCCTTGCAATACTCGAGCTTCTTTAAAGAGTAGCGGTAAGCGCGGCCTTAAGATTTTGGATAAGAGCATTTTCGATGAGATTGCATGCGCCTTTGATGCCGTTGCACATGGCTTGTGTGGATGAGAAGCCGTGGCATTTGATGACGACACCCTCGACACCGCAGATAATAGCACCGGGATATTCGGCGTAGTTGACGCGGCGCGCAAGGCTGCTGAGAGCCGCCTCTACCTCTGGGGAGGTCCTAGGACCGAGGGCCTCGTCGAGGTGGCTTAAGATGAATGAGGAGATCCCTTCGGCGGTTTTGAGAAAGACATTCCCAGAAAAGCCATCGCAGACAAGAACATCCACCACGCCTGAGAAGGCCTCACGCCCCTCGATATTGCCAATGAAGGTGAAGTGAGGATTTTTTTCGAGCAGCAGAGCGTCATATGCTTCGCGAACACCGCTTGTGCCTTTTTGAGATTCCGTACCGATATTGAGAAGACCGACACGCGGCGCTGTGATGCCATCAACGCACCGTTTATAGGCAGCACCCATACGGGCGAATTGGAGAAGGTGAGAGGGCTTACATGAGACATTGCCCCCGATGTCAATGACGGCAACGTTGCCATGGAGTGTGGGGAGTGTGGCTAGAAGGGCTGGGCGGCTGATCGTGGGGAGCGCAGGGAGAAGAAGGGCTGCAGCTGCAATGAGAGCGCCCGTATTGCCGGCTGAGACAAAGCCATCTAGCTCCTTCGATTTAAGGAGGCGCATGCCCCACACAAGCGAGGAGAGGCGTTTGCGGCGGATCGCCACAAGCGGAAGATCATCCATGGTGATCTCCTCCTCTGTAGGGAAGAGTTCAATCCCGCACTCTTTCGGGAGGTCCCTTAGCGCCTCATGGCTGGCAAGCGCAACGAGCGAGGCTCTGCCCTGAAGCTCCTCTGCCGCAAGCTCTGCAGCCTCGAGAAGACGAGAGGGAGGGCTATCGCTGCCCATGAGATCGATACCGATACGCAAGGAGATCGACCTACTGCTCATCCCTCTGGAGCATTAGAACATCGCGCCCCTGGTAGTGGCCACAGCTAGGGCAAACCCTATGAGGCTGTTTCGGCGCATGACAGGCTCGGCACCCAGAGATTGACTTAGCCTTAAGGGCAGAGTGAGCATGCTTGGAGTTCTTGCGGGCATTAGAGTGGCGATTTCTTGGGACGGCCATGGCACTTGTCTCCTGTTAACATCAACTGATTAAAGGAACTTTTTCTTTAGAGATCTTTAAAAGGCTGCTGGGACTCTGCTTTCCGATCCCCTTCCTTCTTCAAATACTGTTTTATCTCTTCACGACTCGGGCACAGCCCCTCATTGCACTCAACAAAGGCCGGCACCTCTAGCAGGATAAGCTCCCTTAAGAGGGGGAGGCAGTGGTAGAGGCCTCCGTGGATCTCCTCGAAGCTAACCGTTGTGTAGAGATCGGATAGCACAATCGGGACAGAGGTCTCGTTGTTGCAGATCTTACACGGGATCAGCGCCTCCGCCTCAGCAGAGAGGCGGATCACAAGGGTCTCATCAGCAAGGTAGGCTTCGAGCTCGGCATGGACGGGCGAGGCGAAGCGAAGCTCTCTCTCTCCTGTGTCTAGAAACTCAGGGGAAAGGGTTACCTCGATCTCCTCGCTTCCATCAGCTCTCAGGCGGTCAATATAGAGGGTGAGAGTATCGGTCGTCACAATCGGAGATCCTTACAAGTCAGAGGAAGTATAGCCGGAAGCGCGGCTCTTTTCAACCGGGAAATAAAGCGTGGGTCTTGTTCCTTGTCAGGTTGTGGCGTTTGAGGTATGCTGATCAGCTTAAAAAGGTGCTCCACTTAAAGTATCCACGATGAAAGCACCGCCATCAGGAGCACAATGGAAGAGCTCTTACTAAACGTTGAGTCAAAAGAGATTCGCTGCGCCCACCTACGCCATGGCCAGCTCTACGACCTGATTATCGAACGTAAGAAAGCGCGCCAGACAACTGGTAATGTCTATAAAGGACGCGTCACAAATATTTTGCACAACATCCAATCGGCCTTCATTGACATCAATGAGGGTGAGAATGGCTTCATCCACATCTCAGACATCCTCGAAAACACAAAGAAGTTCGAAGAGATGTTTGATATGGACTTCGACCTCGACTACGACATCCGCGCTGTCGATACCGCTCCAAAGAAAGATCTCGATATTGAGCAGCTGCTCAAGATCGACCAGTCGGTCCTCGTGCAGGTTGTCAAAGAGGCGATTGGTTCAAAAGGGGCACGGCTAACCTCTAAAATATCACTCCCCGGCCGCTACCTTGTCCTCCTTCCTAACTCTCCTCATTACGGCGTCTCGCGCAAGATCGAAGATCGAGCTGCTCGTGAGCGGTTAAAGCGGCTTATTCGCTCCTTCGAAATGCCACAAGAGATGGGGCTTATCTGTCGGACGGCAAGCCGCGATGCCGGAACTGAGGTCCTCGTCGAGGAGGCGAGCGAGCTTCTTAAGACGTGGCAAGCGTTAATGGAAGGGTTCCAAACGGCGTCAGGGCCCACCCTCCTCTATGAGGAGTCCGATCTTGTTAAGCGGATGGTGGTGACAGCTGTCAATAAAAAGTTCGCCCGGATCCTTGTTGACGACTACGCGACCTTCCAGAGGTGCCGGCGAATCTATGAGAAGTACGCCTCAGAGCACGCTCTGCGCATTGAGTTCTATCGCGATAAGATTCCGATGCTCGAGAGGTTTAATGTCGAGAAAGAGATTGATAAGGCGCTCAAGCATAAAATCTGGCTGCCAGGTGGCGGTTATCTCTTTTTCGATCAGACAGAAGCCATGTGCACAATCGATGTTAACTCTGGTAGAAGCGCTCCAGGGGATAAGCAGACGAATGTCGAAGAGGCTCTTGTGCAGATCAACCTCGATGCGACAGTTGAGATCTCAAGACAGCTTCGCCTGCGCAACATCGGCGGCCTTATCATCTGTGACTTTATCGACATGCGCTCACGCAAGAATCGGCGACGGGTGCTCGATCGGCTCAAAGAGTGCATGAAGGATGATTCGGCAAAGTGCACGATTCTTGGGATGAGCGACTTTGGGCTTGTTGAAATGACCCGCCAGAGAAGTCGTGAATCACTGGCTCAAACGCTCTTTGCCGCCTGTCCCTACTGTACTGGCAGTGGCCTCATCAAGACCCACGAGAGCGTCTCAATTGACATCGAGCGTGCGCTCAAGCGAGCGATCCAGCTACACAGTCAGTTTGGGCTGCAACTTGTCTGCCACCCCGAGCTCGACCAGTACCTTAACCGTGGAGACAAGAAGTTTTTACGCTCTCTTGCCGAAAGTCTCGATGGTCACATTGAATTTAGCACAAATGACGGCCTTCACATTAATCAGTTCCTCTTCTTCTCCACAATCACTGAAAAACAGGTCGAAGTTTAGATCACTTGCGTTTTAGAGGGCGAGTCGATCGCAAGACGATGTGGCACAACCCTTCGTTAATGAGAAAAGGTGCGAATGAATATCACACGGCAAATCGAGCTCGAGGAAGCGCAAGGAACGCTCCCACCGAAGTACGCTCTGCTTATGAAGCAATTTTTTAATAGCTTTACTGAGACGCGCGCATCGCTCGGGCTTGGCCTTGAGGAAATTCAAGAGCTTTTCTCAACCTTTCTTGCGCTTGTTGTGGAGCAGTGCAGGGATCCCTACCATTTTGAGCTCTATCACACCCACATCACCTCCCCCTTCAACTACTACCAATTTGGCATCGACCTCATCTCGGGTATTGTCGATAGAAAGGCCTCAACCGCTCGCAATCAACAGTACGTCGCTGAGATGTGCGCTCACCTCAAAGCGGGCGAGAACATCGTCCTCCTCGCCAACCACCAGACGGAGGTCGACCCTCAAATTATGAGCATTCTCCTTGAGGGGAGCTATCCTGATTTCGCTCGAGAGCTCATCTTTGTAGCAGGCGAGCGGGTGATTACAGATCCCATGGCAACACCGCTTAGCATGGGACGAAACTTGCTTTGCATCTACTCAAAACGTTATATGGATGTGCAGCCAGAGCGCCGAGAAGAGAAGCAGGCCCACAACAGACGGACGATGATGCGCATGGCGCAGCTGCTAGCTGAGGGAGGCCGGGCAATTTATGTGGCGCCAAGTGGTGGAAGGGATCGGCCAGATGGACAAGGTGGAGTGCCTGTCGCCCCCTTTGATCCGCAAAGCATTGAGATGTTTAGGCTAATGGCGCTACGCTCCGGGAAGCCCTGCCGCTTTTACCCACTAGCCCTCGCCTCCTACAACATCCTACCACCGCCCGATTCGCTTGCAAAAGAGCTTGGTGAGGCGCGCTACACAAAGGGAGGAGGGGTCCACATCGCCTTTGGTAAGGAGATAGAGATGGACCACTTCCCAGGATCGGATGAGAGAGACAAACACAAGCGTCGCGCAGCACTCGCAGAGTACGCCTGGTCACTTGTCAACGCTCTCTATGAAAAGCTCCCCAAACAGGGGTAGTGAGCCAGCGAGGGTCAAAATCTATCAAAATAGGGTGAAGTTCATGGGTTGGAAAAGGACAGATTGGAAAAAGATCGCCGCTACTACCTCAGTCGCACTACTCCCCTTACTCTCCTTGCAAGCAGATCTTGCTGCAGCAGAGATTATTCCTGATCTCTGTAAGCTTCAGATCCGCACTCCTGCACTTGCTGAGCAAAAGATACGCAAGCTGCGCCTCGATAACGGCCTTGAGGCCTATCTCATCTCTAGCCCCCTAGCCGATGAGTCTGCAGCAGCCCTCGTCATCGATGTCGGCAGCTGGCAAGATAGCCCCTCTCGCCCCGGCATCGCCCATTTCACCGAACACATGCTCTTTCTTGGCAACGCGACCTATCCACAAGAGGAGGGCTTCCACCGCTTTGTGGATGATCATGGTGGCAAGACCAACGCCTACACAGCCGATGAGCGAACCGCCTATATCTTCTCCATCCAGAATGATCATTTTAAAGAGGCTCTTTGCCGCTTTTCCCACTTCTTTATCGATCCCCTTCTCAGTGAGGGAAGCATGGCCCGTGAGATGTGCGCCGTGGATAAAGAGTGTTCAAGAGCTGCAGAAAATAACGGATGGCGAGAGGTGATGGTCATCAAGGCGTGCGCCGATCCAAGCCACCCCTTCGCACGCTTCTCAGCGGGTAACCTCGAAACCCTTCAAGGGATCTCCCACGAAGAGGAGCGCGCCTGGTTCGAGAGCCACTACAGCTCTAACCTCATGCATCTGGCAATCGTCTCCCCGCTCCCCCTAGATGAGATCGAAGCACTCGTCTGCCAAGAGTTTGAGGCGATTCCGAATCGCGGATTCACCCCCTTTAGTGCAGGTGGCCCCTTGCTCTCAAGTGCAACTCTTGGAAAGATCCTCTACATACAGCCCCACCAAGATGTACGCCGCCTCTCCCTCCTATGGGAGCTCCCCTACAACTACTCCAAGGACCTCGAGACCCACGCCGCCAACCTCATCGCCTCAGTGCTTGGTGATGAAGGCAAGGGGAGCCTCCTCGAAGAGCTCAAAAGGGAGGGGCTGGCAGATGGGATCACTGCCGACCTCAACGGCATGCGCAGGCCCACCTCGTCAACCTTCCTCCTCTCCCTCGATATTGATCTCACACCAGCTGGCCTTAAAGCCAAAGAGAGGGTGATAAAGACCGCTTTTCAAGCCATTGCCAGCCTAAAAGAGAGCGGGATTCCCACCTATATTCGCGAAGAGCGCAATCAGATGGCCAGGCTCGCTTACGAGTACCAGACACGCGTGAGCGCCTACCAGGCAGCCTACACTTTAACCGAGCTCCTGACAAATGAGCCCCTTACTACCTTCCCCCAAAAAAGCCTCCTCTCGTCCCGCTTCGATGAGAGAGCCGTTGGCGAGCTCCTTAGCCTCCTGAGACAAGAGAGCTGCCATATTCACATTACCGCACCAGAGTCAGAGACCGGTATTCACTTCACCCAAGAAGAGCCCTGGATGCACGTCGGCTATGCCAGCCAGCCCGTCGCAAAGGAGCAGCAGGTTAGCTGGGCCGCCACTCAACCCCATCCGACAATTAAAATTCCCTCGCCAAACCCCTTCCTTCCTCGCAATCTAGACATTTTCTATTGCGGCGAACCTCTCGCTTACCTCCCCACGCCAGAGAGGCTCTCATCAGATGGTTTCGGCACCCTCTATCTCGCTCGCGATGAGCACTTCCTCCTCCCAGAAATCAGCTGGACCTTCAACATCAAAAGCGCCACCTTAAGGCCTGGTAATCCAGAAGATGCCGTCCTCCTAGACCTCTGGATTCGCTCCATCAGCGAGCATCTCAACCCCATTGCCCACGCGGCGGCAAAGAGTGGACTACACTACGAGCTTAAGCCCTCCCCCTTCGGCATCACCTTAGCTGTCTGTGGCTACAGCGACAAAGCAGAGCTCCTCCTCGACCAGATTCTTAGCGCCATAAGCACCGCCTCCCCAGCACGTGAGGCCTTTTTGCGCTATTGCGACTCTCTGAAGCGCTCCTACCAGAACTTCTCCAAATCTGAGCCCGTCCTCCAGGCCTCAGCTCTTGCAAAGGAGATTCTTCTTAAGGAGTACGTCTCAAATGCCGATAAGGCGCTCGCCCTGCGCTCCATTGAACTCACCGATCTGAATGAGTTTGCCAAAGATTTTTGCGAAGAGACCTACATCGAAGGGTTTCTCTTTGGCAACATGAACCTCACCAAGGCACACGCCGTCCAAAGGTCGCTTCGCGAGCGCTTCCAACACGGACCCTTCCCCGAAGGTCGCTACTTGCGCGCTGAGGTCGTCACCCTCCCCAACGAAGAGGGCCCATTCTTTATTTCGAAAGCCATCAAATCCCAAGGAAATGCCGCCTTCCTCACCATCCAGCACGGCCCCTTTACCCTCAAGCGCCGCGCTGCCCACCAAATCCTTGCAACTGGCCTCCAAGAGCCCTTCTTCTCCGAGCTTCGCACCAAGCAGCAGACAGGCTATGTCGTTGCAAGCGGTGACCAAGAGCTTGAAAAGCAGCTCTTTACCTACTTCTGTGTCGAATCAACCTCCCACGATGGACGCGAACTCCTCTCTCGCTTCGAGCTCTTTCTCGAAGATTTCCTCCGTGACCTCCCCACCGCTACCTTCCCAGAAGAGAGGTTCGATGCCATCAAGACCTCCTTCCTCGCCAAGCTCAAACAGCTCCCCAAAAATCCAATAGAGATGGGCCTCCTCCTCCACAACCTCGCCTTCACTCAAAATGGCAACTTCAAATGGATCCAAGAACGCATTAAAGCAACAGAAGAGCTCACCTATTCCGAATTCACCGCAATAGCCCTCGACTTCCTCGGTCGCAATAACAGACAACGCCTCGCCGTCCTTGCCGTCGGTAAACTGCCCAAAGAGAGGACCCTCGCCTACAGTCGGGTTCGCTCCATCAATCGCCTCAAAGAGATCTCCAGCTACTCCCGCGCTCCTCGCGAAGAGATTGGCGACCTCGCAAGCAACCACTAGCAAGGGGGCTTCGGCAGGAGGGCTTCGCCCCCCTGCACGCTCCACGAGAGGCCTACTAAGCCCTGGGGCCCTCTCGACTCCCATTGCGTTTTTCTTCAGCCGTAGCGTTTGTTTTGTAAGTGCCTTATAGCCCTTATCGAAAAGGCTTCGCCTTTTCGATAAGGGTGATTACTAAAGGGGATCTACGGCAAAACGTTCCGATAATATTGGGAGTCCAGAGGGCACAAGCCCTCTGGTGGGGTTTGGGGCGAAGTCCCCAAGGCTTTTTTTACATGTGCTATGTCTGGTCTGGTGGCTTTCTTTTGGCGAGGATCCATTTGATGAGGATAGGACAGAGGGAGAGAATGGCCAAGGCGACAAGGCCGATTCTCATCTCAGGGTTGAGCACATCGCGCAGCGTAATGGCATCACCTGATGCGATGATACGGCTTAAACCACGCCCTGCCTCTGCATGAGCAAAGGCTGCAGGGATGAGGCCAACAGCTGTTGTCCAGAGAAAGGTTGTTGCCTTCACATCGAAGAGGGCGGCCGATAAATTCACAATCCAGAAGGGAAAGAGGGGGATAAAGCGTAAGAAAAGAAGGTAGCTGACCGCATTCTTGCGAAAGCCATCCTCCATCTTGCGAAGCGTCAAGAGAGGGTATCGCCTGAGAAGGGTGTGAAGGGCCGCGCGCGCGATGATGAAGAGAATAAACCCGCCAACTGTTGCTCCGATTAGCGTGTAGAGGGTGCTGAAGGGTTGAGAGAAGAAGTAGCCTGAAGCCACGCTAAGGAGGGTCTCAACGGGAAGGGCGAGGGTCGATGCGAGAATATAGAGGCCGACAAAGGCTAAGGGGGAGAGGTAGGGGTGGCGGTCAACAAGCTCAAGGAACCTCGCTTGGTTCTCTCTGATCTGGTGGAAGCTAAAGTAGTGCTCAAACCCCACGACCCACGCCGTAATAATCAAGACGACAAGAAGGCCAAAGAGAAGAAGCGGCCATGCCATCGACCACTTCTCTTTTTTTGCAGGATCCATCTCCAACCCCCTCTTCCCACTCTTCTAACACCATTATGGCTCAAAGAGAAAGGGGTGGTGCAAAGTCTCCCTTTTGTGCTATTTTAAATGTCTTTAAATTATGAGGAGACTGCCGTGAACTGGAACTACTTAATCCTACCCCTCGTTACCGCCCTGATTGGGTGGGGAACTAACGTCGTTGCAGTCAAAATGCTCTTCTATCCAAGAGAGCCCTTAAGAGTAGCAGGTTTTACCCTCCATGGTGTTGTGCCAAAGCGAAAGGCAGCCCTCGCTCGCTCGCTTGCCGAGATCTTTGATAAGGAGCTGCTCTCAAAGTCAGATCTTGCGCGCCACTTTGAGGGGGCCAATATTGAAGGTGAGATAGGAGGAATTCTAGACGAGCGACTCTCTGCCTTCCTCCAAAACCTCTCAGGGAAGATGCCTCTCCTTCAGATGTTTCTAACCGACTCGATAAAAAACTCTCTTACTTCGCAAATCAAGGGCGAACTTTTAACGGCCCTCCCGGCACTTAAGGAGCGCCTCGCCCATCGCCTGGATCTTCCCGCCCTTGTCGAAGAGAAGATTAAGGCCTTCTCTACAAGTAAACTTGAGGGGATTGTCATGCATGTAGCGAAACGCGAATTGAAATCGATTGAGCTTCTTGGCGGCCTGCTTGGCTTGATAATCGGCCTGATACAGGTCGCACTTATGGTGTTATTCACCAGGTGAGGAGCTATCAGGGAGGGTCATGTTATGGTAGACGGCATCGACATCATCTAGCGCCTCTAACCAATCGATAAGCGCCAGGTTGGCGCTTCCTGTCTCTTCATCGCACTCAATTAGCGCTTTTGGAATCATGCGAAGCTGGGCGAGCTCAACCTTCGCTGGAAGTGCATCGATGCTCTCTTTGACCGCATGGAGGCCCTCTGGCGGTGTAAGGATAAGGAAGAGGTCGCCCTCATCGCTGAGATCCTCAGCGCCAGATTCACACGTGGCAAGAAAGAGCGACTCCTCATCGATCCCTTGCCTGGCGACCTCGATGACCCCCTTTCGCTCAAAGAGATAGGCAACAGAGCCAGGCTCAGCAATTGTGCCACCGCGCTTGGTGCAGGCGATACGCATCTCAGAGGCGATGCGATTCTTGTTATCTGTCATCACCTCAACGATGAGCCCCACCCCACCGTGGCCATAGAGCTCGTAGGTGATCTCATGGAAGGCAGCCTGATCGGCGCTGCACCCCTTTTTGATGTTGCGCTCGATGCTATCATTTGGAAAATTGACATCTCGCGCCTTTTGGACCGCCGCCTTGAGCCGGGCGTTGCTCTTAAGGTCAGGACCGCCAAGTTTTGCAGCGCTTATGATCTCCTTGGCAATTCGAGAGAAGACCTTGCCCTTTTTCGCATCGGCACGCTCTTTGCGATGCTTGATGTTAGCCCACTTACTATGTCCTGCCATCTAAACAAATTTCTCCAAACAGACTCGATTGAGGATCTGGTCGTGATCTTTAATCCACCGCTCCTGGCGGGCAAACTCCACAAAGCCTCGCTTGCGATAGAAGTTGACAACCTCCTCATCGCCAACCACCTCCACATGAGCAAGCTCAACACCGAATTGCCCTTTTCCATGGGAGAGAAGCTCTTCTAGCAGGGCAGACCCGATACCCATGCAGCGAAACTCCTTGGCAACAAGTAGTAGGTGCATCGCTTGGTGGCGCAGGCGCTTGTAGTGCTGAAGAAAGAGAATTCCAATACCAACTGGCACGCCTTGATAGAGGGCTGTTAGCGCCGCCTCCTCCTCGCAAAGATCGACCCAGCGCTTGGCAGCCTCTTCAATCTCCTGAGGATCACCGACGGGAAAAGATCTAGCCACCTCAGGATCGAGTAGCCATGTATGGAGGGGGACGGCATCGCTCTTTTCTGTAAGGCGTAAGGTCAAGCCACTTAAGGGTTCTCGATTTTCTCTCACAGGTATTTCTCCATCATGATCTTGCCGCGGTACTCTCCTGGCGCCTCCCTAATAAAGTGGGATTGGAAGCCAAAGTCTTGGTAGCCAAGCCGCCTGTAGAGGCGATGCGCCGGGTTTCCCTCATAGACCTCGAGATGGAGGACCTCGATCCGATAGCTATCCTTTGCCATCCTTTCGAGATGGCCGAGGAGCTCAGTTCCAATGCCGCGGCCTTGGAACTTCTCACCCACAATGATTGTAAAGATGGCCTGATGGGCAATCTTGCGGTAGGGGTGGAGGTTGAGATAGCCAATGCCGGCCACCTCCCCGTGATAGACAGCCGTTAGAGAGGCGCGCCACCTCGCATAGGACTGCATCCTTGCAACAGACTCTTTCCGCTCCTCCCCTCCCTCCATTGGATAGAAGCGGAGGACATCTCTCTCTGTTAACCAAGCGGCCCAATGCTCGCCATCGGCCTCCTCGGAGAGACGCACCTCAAGGCCTGGCATCGAGCGAAGAAGTTTTACCTTACGACCCAAAAGCGAACTCACCCGCCAAACTCCTTTAAGTAAGCATTGACAAACTCATCGATCTCACCATCCATGACAGCGTGGATGTTACCCACCTCAACCTTCGTGCGGTTATCCTTGACAAGCGTGTAGGGTTGAAAGATGTAGCTGCGGATCTGGGAGCCCCAGCCGATCTCCTTCTTTTCACCTGAGAGATTCGCAAGTGATGCTTCGCGCTCCTGCACCTGCTTCTGGTAGAGCTTGGCCCGCAGCAGCTTAAGACACGTCTCGCGATTTTGAAATTGCGAGCGCTCCGCCTGGCATGAGACGACAACACCCGAGGGGATGTGGGTCATCCGTACAGCAGAGTCTGTCTTATTGACGTGCTGCCCCCCTGACCCTGAGGCGCGGTAGGTGTCGATCCGCAGATCTTCTGGGCGGATCTCAATTTCAATTGTGTCCTCAATCTCAGGCCAGACATCAACTGATGCAAAACTTGTATGGCGCCGCCCAGCAGAATCAAAGGGGGAGATGCGCACAATCCGATGGACGCCGCGCTCTGCCTTGGCATAGCCGTAGGCGTAGCTGCCCATAAAGTGAAGGGTGAGGGATTTGATACCCGCTACATCCCCATCTACCTTATCAACAAGCTCAACCTTCCACCCCTTGCGAACCGCCCACCGCTCATACATACGGACAAGCATCTGCGCCCAATCGCACGCCTCGGTCCCTCCGGCCCCTGCATTGATGCTGAGGTAGCAGCTCTTCTCATCAAGCTCATGAGAGAGCATCCTCTGAATCTCAAGCTCACCAAGTATTTTCTCACATCGCGCCAGATCTCCAAGCAGCTCATTTACAAGCTCCTCCTCACCCGCTGCATCGGCCTCATCAATCATTGAATCAACAGCATCAAATCGCTGCCGGGCATCGCGATAGGGAAGGGTCCAGCGACGCAGCGCTCCGACCTTTCCGATAACGACCTTCGCCGCCGCCTGATCACTCCAAAAATCGGGAGACTCCATAGAGGTTTCTAACTCTTTTACTTGGCGCTCTTTTTCTGGCAGGTCAAAGATACCCCCACATGTGTCGCAGCCGCTCTCGTAAATTTTCAAGGCGATCTTCTATCTCTTGGTTCACCTCTGCCACCTTCTCTTTAACCGTCTGAATCTGTTATAGTCGAGCTTCGCAAAAAACAACAGAACTACGCTAAGGGGCAGAGCGCAGGTGAGATCTCCTCAAAACCTTTCTCCAAAACAAGATCTAGCCTCAAGTAGAGAGCTGGTTAAAGTTTTGATATTAAGCAAGATGAAGAGGTTAAAACTCTCCTACTTCTCCCTTTATTTGCAGCAAGACCTCTCACGCTACCCACTCGAAGATCATCCTAAGCTTTACAAAAAATTAACCTTCCCTGTATCATTGTCGCATCGTAATGCAAAAATCGGAGTCTTGGAGTTCTTACACAACCCAAGTCCTATTCTGAACCTTAAGGAGGTTAGAGAATGTCTCTTATAGCTAATTTGAGAGGAATCGCAGCAGGGCTTACTGATGGTACGGCCATGCTCGCACGACTACAAGCAGCTGGTCTCACTACAGCAAAAGCTCTATCCACATATCCTGCCGTCGCTCTCGGAGCAGCTGCTGGCCTTACAGGGGTCAGCTTGGCCTTCGCTAAAGGGTACCAGTGGTGTTATGACCAAGACAAGCAGAAGCAGTGCGCAGAGCTAAGAGATGGGATCAATGAGGTAACAGGGCACCTTAATGATGCGCTTGTCAAACCTGCTGTCCAAGTAGATGGCAAGGACTACTATCCCCTTGAAAATGCGACAATGACCACAACTGATTATCGCGAATTTCTCGCCAAAAATGGACTGCCAACGCGGCTCAGGGGCGAGTCTGATGTCAACTTCGCGGCTCGTTTAATTGAACTTGCTGGCGGTGCTCCAGCTGATAGACCAGCCGATGCTCTTCCTGCCGCAACACCTGAAGAAAGAGCTGCTATCACTCTCGGGCAGC
This sequence comes from bacterium, assembly GCA_021809305.1. Classification (GTDB taxonomy): domain Bacteria; phylum Chlamydiota; class Chlamydiia; order Chlamydiales; family JAFEGQ01; genus JAKBAF01. The sequence continues at coordinate 11,307 of JAKBAF010000001.1, read as the reverse complement.
GTCTTCATGCGATAGAGACAATGCTCAACAGCCCAGCAGCTACAAAGCCAGCTGATAATGCTGATGCAGTTGTGAAAGAGGCGCATCAGCAGTTCCAGCGCGATGTGCAAACCTTCATCCAAGCAGAGCAAGCTCGCTATAAAAAGGCTGAAGGACCAGGAACCCATAGAGAGACAGCCCTTAGCTTTATTGGTAGCTTCTCCTCTTTGACAAGTATCGGATCGATCGTCGCCAAATTGAATGGTGAAGTGCAACAGCTTGTTGCAACACTCGATCGTAAAGATGCTACATTCGATCGCAGGCTCGAAGAGATCAAGAGTGCCGTCCGCCGTGAGCTTGAGCAGATCAGAGCTGTAATCAATGCACCAGGTAAGGCAACTGAAATAGCCAGGAAGAAGGAGGAGGGCGCCGTAGCTGACCTCTCTCGTCTCCTTGATGACGTGATTGGAACAGACGATGCTACCTATAAGACCAGTCTGCTTGGAGCCGCAACAAGAGGTGAGAGCGTCGAAGATGAGCACGGACCTCATGTCGTAGGGCGTAACAAGAGAGGGGAAATCCACGGTTTTCTGGGCGTTCAGGACATCTTGACCGGCATTGATACCAACCTTAGGCAGTTTTACGTTAGTACTGCCGACGTTGGCGACTTCGTCTTAGACACAAATAATGCTGATGCCCAGCCTGCCATAGAGGCAGGTTTGACTGCTCTTAACGCAGCAGCCACCGAGCTCACAGACGCTAAAGCAGCAGAGAAGCGCGCGCTTACAGCTTATGCAGGGCTAGTTACAGACGCTGCTGAAGCCGTCCGAGCTGCAGCACAAGATGAGATCGCGGATCACTTTGCCGAGGATACTCATGCTGCAAAGGCATTGACCGAGGGGGCTGATGGGCAGAGAGCGAAGGTTAATGCAATCATTGCTCAAGCTGTGGCTCTTCGGGACGAGGAGAAGAAGGACCTTACAGCTCTACAACTGACGGAAAAGCTTGAGGCTCTCCGCACAAAAGTTGCAGAGTTTCGCACCGAATTGGCAGAGGGTAATGCTCTCCTTGGCGTGCTTCCAGTCGTAGCTGCTGTTAGTACGACAGCTTACACTGAGGCTGTGGCAGCCACAGCCGCAAAGCAATTGGCAATGGCCCCTCTTGGCGCTATTCGCGACAGCGCGAAAGTTCGTGCTACGGCAGCAAAAGATCTTGCAGGTCGATTCGAAGGGCTCTTTACTGAGAAACGTGGCTTCACGGCTGCACTCGATGCCGTTGTTAGAGCAGCTGGTAACGTCAACGCGATGACTGCGGAGACAGACCACGCAACAGTAAGAGATCGTTTTGAAAGACTCGGTACCGTTGTTACTGAGTTCAAGGCGTTCGTAGCCGATGAACACAATGGCATTACCGGGAAGCCTTTAGAAAGTGTCAACCTTGGCTATGGGCCAGCAGAAAATCGTCGCAAGAACATCCGGTCTGCTATCCAGGAGGCGGGTGCTGTCGATTTTCACCTGGTCTTTGGCTCAACAGTAGCTGTAGCTGATGTCGCTAAAGTACATCCTGATGATCTTGAGGCGGATGGACAGCCAAAGCGTGGCGCTCGGAATCTTAGCATCGGTGACCACTACCGTGTTGATGATAAAGAGGCGCGTGGTCTCCTCAGCAATATTTGTGCTGAGACAAAAAGGCTTGCAAAGTCAACCCAAGGCCTCGATCCGGCGGGGATAGCTAATAGCGCTGTTGCTCCTCTTGCAAAAGCTGAGGCTGCTTATGGAGCGAGCTTTACAGCTAGCAAGACATGGTCGGCTTGGGCGCCAGCAGCTGGTGTGCTTGTCTTGGCAATTCTTGCAGGTGGTGCTCACTACGGGCTACCACGGCTCGGCTACCCTAACAACTTCAATGGCTTTTTCTTCAAAGCCACTCAATTGGGTGCGTAAGGCTAGTTAGATCGTAAAGACCGGTACCACTTAAGAGCGGCTCCTCTCAAATTGAGAGGAGCCGCTCTTTTTTTTTGTCTCTCGCCTCTCCTTAGGATTTGCAATCTAGACCCTAATTCATCCAATTATAATTCTACTGCACCTTGGCTGGCGCCTCACTCACCCAGGCCTAGGGTGTTCAATCTGTGCCAAACTAGTGCATAGACGACCGGAATTCTTCATACCATCTACTAGTCCTGCACCCCACTTCGGGCATAGTGTTGCACACAATTATTGCTTGCACCCCGGGTTACGCTTTGCTCACCCGGGGCTAGGGTGTTAATTTTGTGACCTTTTTTGGACTCCAGCATCACATGGATTCTGATGGCCACAGGCGTGGCCAGAACCAAAGCGGTACGGGCGTACCGCACTCCATATATGAACTTAAGGCACAGGAATTTAGCAGCAAATTCCGATATGGAGTGCTGCACTCCTGTGCAGCTTTGGTTCTGGCCACGCCTGTGGCCACCGTTCAGGGAAAAACGATTTAGATATATGTGATCATAAATAGCCCGTTTTGGCCCAAAATTAACACCCTAACCCGGGGCTAAGTTCCAGCACACCCTTCGGGAGTGCTAGGTAAGAGGCACTTATCGTGCGCACTTTTGGCGTTGCTATAGGGAGAGAGGCCATTATGCATCGCCAAAATAAGATCCTATCGAAAGAGTCCCGTCAGAACATGCCCAAAGATTGATCATAGATCGCCTTGATCTCAACGACCACCTCTTTCGAGGCGTCTTTCAGAGTTATTCACTGGATACCATGTCAAATTGCCAACGTAGGGCATGCCAAGAGACAGAGGAGCACATGATTTCACTGGACGCCAGTGGGAGATTCGAATCAGGCCTAGAAGGCGGCCAATGCGAATCGGCAGTTGGATGAGAGGCATCTTGGTATTGTTATAGCTAGCTCGCTGAACATGAGCGCATTAAGATTAAGTTTGCGGTTTGATTTTAGTTTGTTGCCTGTGATCTGCAAGCACCTCTTCAATGATGCGCCAAGCTCTCGCAGATTCGAAGTTGTTTGGATTTGTGAATCCCGCTGCAACGACTAAGGCTTTCCATAAGGTCCAGGCAAGGCCGCGGGCCCATGTTCCTGCATCAAGCGACAGCATTTCTTGGAAAACCTCTCGGTCTTTCTCCTTGAAAAACGTCCAAGCAATCGTCAGATCACACGCAGGATCGCCGATTGCCAGCTGCCCGAAATCGATGACAGCAGAGAGGCTCCCATTTTTGACCAGGAGGTTTCCAGCGCTGATATCGCCATGAACCCACACGGGTGCACGGTTCCAGGTTGTCGCAATTGCCATGTCCCAGACCTCGGTTGCCGCGGCAACATCTATCTTACCTTTCAGAGCAGCAAGGGCACATCTTACCTCCGCATCGTAGGTCGTTAACTCTCCTCCACGATAGAAGCTGTGTAATCCTGGCAAAGGTCCGCCTGTTGAATCGATGCGTTGGAGCGCAATGAGAAATTGAGCAAGACTTGCCGCAAATTCGGACAAATCGGCTATGTACCCAGATGCAGCACTCTCTCCCTCCAGCCAGCGATAGATTGACCACTTCCAAGGATAGCCATCCATCGGTTCTCCAATGGCTAAAGGTATTGGAATCGGAAGTGGGAGGCAAGGCGCTAGTTTGGGCAGCCAATGCTGCTCCTTTTCTACCTGCGCTGCATATTCCTCTCGGCTTGGCATGCGGACAAGCATCTCATCACCCAGGTGAAAGGTCCTATTGTCCCACCCGCTGAGCGCCACTGGCCGGATAAGGAGATCTTTCCACTTTGGGAACTGGGTGGCAATCAAGCGGTGAACAAGAGCGTCATCTATTGCTAATTGCTTGTTATCCAGTGGGTCAACCACAAGTTATTATACCCTATGTTTCTTCAGAAAATCTCTGATGTCTTATTTACACTTTACTTAGCGATCGCTCTTCTTTAACGAGCTGGAGGAAGGGGATAGTCTCTTTTGCAAGGACTCGGGCGAGGAAGATGAGGGAGATGAGGTTGGGGATGACCATGAGGGCGTTGGCGATGTCGGCAAGGCTCCAGACAAGATCGAGGCTGAGAGCAGCGCCGGCGATTGCTGCTAAGGTATAGAGGACGCGGTAGTAGGGGATAATGCGCTCGCTAAAGAGGTATTCGGCGCACCGCTCGCCATAGTAGGCCCAGCCAATGATGGTGGAGTAGCCAAAGAGGAGGGCGCCTAATATAACGATATAGCGATCGAAGGGAAGGACGGTATCAAAGGCGGCGATGGTAAGGGGGACACCTGTTAGGATGGCGCCAGATGGTGAGAGGCTGCCCCCAACCCCTGTGCAGATAAGAACAAGGCCTGTCACGATGCAGAGGATGCAGACAGAGAGGAAGGCGCCTGTCATCGAGATAAGGGCCTGGCGCCCAGGCATATCCGTCTTAGCAGCGGCTGCTGCAATGGGGGTTGAGCCAAGGCCTGCCTCACTTGCAAGAAGGCCACGGGAGACGCCCATCCGTATGGCGAGGAGGAGAGAGGCGCCTGTGAAGCCACCAGCTGCAGCTCTCGGGGTGAAGGCGGCCTCGAATATGGCAAGAAGAGCGTTTGGGACCTCATCGATCTTAATTGCCAGTATGATAAGGCCGCCAGCGAGATAGAGAAGGGCCATTGTGGGGACAAGGATTCCAGCAACTCTGCCAATTTTGCGGATGCCGCCTATCAGGACGGCGCCAACAAGCAGGGCGATGAGAGCGCCGATGATGAGCCGGGGTAGGGGTAGAAGAGAGCTCGCCACATCGCACATCGAGTTCGCTTGGACCATATTGCCAGTGGTGAGGGCGGCAAGTGTTCCAGCTGTCGCAAAAAGACCAGCCAGCCATCTCGACTTAAGGCCGCGGCGTATGGTGTACATGGGGCCGCCTGCCATCTCACCTCGTTTATCCTTAATGCGAAACCGAATAGCAAGGAAGGCCTCAGCGTAGACGGTGGCCATTCCAATAAGGGCGGCAATGACCATCCAGAAGAGGGAGCCAACGCCACCCACTGTAAGAGCAATTGCAACGCCTGCGATATTGCCGATCCCAATTGTGGCAGCAAGGGCCGTCATTAGGGCTTGGAAGTGGGAGATGTCGCCTTGGCAGCGCTCGTCACGACGGGTAAGAATGAGTTTGAGGGCGTAGGGGAGATAGCGAAACTGGATGCCACGCAAGACGAGTGTGAGGTAGAGACCGGTCCCCAGTATTAGCAGGAGAAGGGGAGGGCCCCAGATGTAGTCGCGCAGCGAGGAGATAGTTAGGCTAAGGCTTTGCATGGGAGATATCTAGTTAAAGCTCGAGTGTTTGTTGGATCTTGGCTCTATAGAGGCGGGTCTCTGTGAGTACTACCCCAGAGAGGAGTAGGAGGGCGATGAGGTTGGGGATGGCCATTAGCCCGTTAGCGATGTCGGCAATGCTCCAGACCGTTTCAAGAGGGAGTACCGATCCAGCAATTATAAGAAGTACAAAAATAATACGGTAGGGGATGCGCGTCTTTGAGCCAAAGAGGAATTCAAGGCACTTCTCACCGTAGTAGGACCAGGCAAGGATTGTTGAGAAGGCGAAGAGGACAAGGCAAGAGGCAACAAGGTAGCCACCGCCCGGAATTGAGGAGGCGAAGGCGTAGGCTGTTAGTGGCGCGCCATTAAGTGGGGCCCCAGAGGCGTTCATCACACCAAGTGAGCCTGTAAGGGCGATGGTAAGGCCTGTCACAGAGCAGATAATCACGGTATCGACAAAGGTACCAACCATCGAGATCAACCCTTGGCGAGTTGGCGAGTTGGTAATGGCAGCGGCGGCTGCAATTGAGGTGCTCCCCATACCGGCCTCATTTGAGAAGATGCCGCGAGAGATGCCCATTCTGAGGGCCATCATTCCGGTTGAGCCGACAAAACCGCCAATGGCCGCCTGACCATTGAAGGCAGATGAGACGATGAGCCGTAGTATGGCAGGGATCTCGGTTGCGTGAATCACCAAGATCCCGATCCCTGCAATGAGATAGAAGAGGGCCATCGCAGGAACAAAGAGGCTTGTCACTTTACCGATGCTCTTGATGCCCCCAATTAAGATGAGGGCGATGAGAGAAGAGATGATAAGCCCGGTCCAGATGGGTGGCAGCAGAAAGGTCTCGCTCAAGACATCGGCGATGGAGTGTGACTGAACAAGGTTGCCAATGCCGAATAGCGAGGCGCAGGCTCCAAATATCGCAAATAGGATCGCAAGCCACCTCCAGCCAAGACCATTTGCAATGTAGTACATCGGACCGCCTGAGATCTCCCCCTTTTTGCCGATGATCCGAAAGCGGACAGCAAGGACGGCCTCTGCATAGGTGATGATCATCCCGACAAGGCCGCTGACCCAGAGCCAGAAGATAGAGCCGACACCGCCAATCAGTATGGCTGTCGCAACCCCTGCAATATTGCCCGTTCCAACGGTACCAGCAAGGGCTGTTGTCAAGGCTTGAAAGGGTGTTAAATCTCCCTTTCCAGGTGGGTTTTGCTTAGCTCCTATGAGCTTTAGTGCGTGCCAGAAAGAGCGAAACTGCAGTCCGCGCAAAAGGAAGGTGAGATAGAGACCCACCCCTATCAGAAACCCCACTAGAATCGGGCCCCAAATCAGCTGATCGACACTATCAAGCCAGTCTGTGAAATAGTTCATACCGCGCATAACCCCCGCGAGATTTTAGCCTGCGCGCCCAATTCTTCGCGAGGAGCAATTCTGCTAGCTAAAAGAGGTGCCTCAAGCCGAGGGTGGCCGCAACCGAGCTCCATCTGGCTCTGTTGAAATAGCTTTCTCCTAGGTACTCTTCGTAGTTGTAGACGTAAGCCTTGCCGTCCTCGGACCGGAAGAGTCTAGCTGTTACTCCTACCAAAAGAGAGGTCCCCTCGCTGAGCTTATAGCCAAAGCGCCCTTCGATAACGCCTCCCATCATGGGTGCTAGATGAACAAAATCAGAAATATCCTCCCTTAATAGCCAATCGCCTGCGCCCGTATAGAGGCCGGTGTGGAACTGCAGCTCTCCTTCGAGCCAACAGTTTGGCGGGAGTGCAATCTCTAGCCGAGCTCCTGAAAAAAAACTGGTCCAGGTGGCTAGATAGATGGCGGCTATGTCATAGCAGAAGGGGCTATGCATAGACTCCTGCACGTAGGGGCACCCCTTCTCCATAAGCTCGTGAATCCTCTTAAAGTCGACGCTTCCGTCGATATGAACTTCCTCTCCATCCTCTACAAAGTAGCCCCTTGATTCCTGAAAGCAATTGAAGTCGCACATGAGCTGAGCGTGGGCAGAGAGCCCATAGCCAATGGAGAAGCGACACCTGGCCGGAGGAGAATCAGCTGGTTGGAAGTAAGGGTAGCAGCGCCAGGCGCAAAGTGAGAGGTCGGTGACGCAACCGTGAACTGAAGCACTCGAATGCGAGAACTCCATTTGGCGCCCATCTTGCAGATAGTCGCAATCTCGGCCGATCCCCGAAAAAATAAGGCCTCCTGCGGCTATCGCTTCAAGCGACCAATTTTGGGTCAGACCGAGATGGGCTCGCAGATCAAGCTCGAGGATTCTCATATGCTTCCATGTGAGCTCCGAGAGGGTGTCAACCCAAGGGCAGCCTATCGTCCAATTTACCCTGTCAACGCGTGGGCCCATGGAGGTCTCAAAATCGAAGGAGAGGCTGCTTAGGGAGGTTGTGGCTCCAAGTAGAACACATAGGGAGCTCAAGGAAGAGCAGATAAGAGCGCGCAGTGACATTTTAAGTTACTCCTTGGGGCATATGGGAATCTCAATCAGTTCGGTCCAGACTTGATGGGTCCATGTCTCGAGTACCCACTCATCAGAGCGCACCTCAACCTTGTAGGTGGCGATACCTCCCCTCTGCCGATAGGCAGCGTTGAGCAACCTATAGACGTAGTTGCCGCGCGAGCGAGCGATGGGAATCTTGACGATCTCTTGGGTTGCATTGCCGAATCGCACAAAGAGGAGGAAGTGGAGCTTCTCGCACGCCATATAGGCTGGCGGAAGGTCCCAATGGATAATGAGCTCTTGTCCGCAAAAAGGGGCGCACTGCCTCGGATCGGGGGTGCCAACATGTGAGCTTGCTAGGTAGCTGTGGTCAAGATAGCGCGTTGTCACAAAGAGGTGGCCCTGACTGCAGCTAAAAGTAAGGGCTAATAGGGCGGCGAGTATGAGATAACGCACGGTCTCTTAAGCTCCCGAGTTCTAGAATCGATGAGCGTACTAAAAGGGGGATTACCTAGAAAGGGAAAAAAGCAAATTCGTAAAGATTTACTTTATATTCGCCATTTGTTAATATAAAGATAAGATTAAAGAGGCGGAGGCATGAGCGATGGAAGGAACTAGGGAAAAACTGGCACAGGCCGCTACTCCTGAACAGCGGGATCAGCTCCAACGAGAAGCCGAGGCGGTCTACTTGAGTCGCCCCCAAGGTGAGGGTGTCGCCGTATCTCAATGCGCCAATAGCGCAATACGTGGCGTTCGTGGCTATGCAATAGCAGGCGGTTTGGTGGCCCTCCTAGGCGTTACAACTCTTGCGATTCCTTTTTTCCTGAGTCCGGAGCACAGGGACCTAGCCCTTATCGCATGCGGCTCGCTTGCTGCGGGTGGTGCTGTAGTAGGGATCGGCCTTGGCGGAAGGTCACTCTCACTATGGAGAACGGCGCGCTCAGAGCAAGCTGATGATGTCGAAGATGAGGATTACGAGCCGCCAACTGCTGGATCGGGCATTTTTCAGCCCGAAGTTGACACTGAGGAAGATGACGACGATCTTCCGGCTTTGTTCGAACAAATCTCCGATGAATGTGGGTTTCGGAAGCAAGAGTTTCCTAACCCTTTTCAGCCTGATTCGGCTAAGGACCACTAATAAGCCCTTTAGCAAAGCGTCTGCTTAAGGCCGCTTTTCTCCAGATAGCGCCTTGAGCTTAAGCTCGATCGCCTGGAGCTCTCCTTTAGCGATTCGCAGCGCTTCTTGCGTCTTTTCTACAAGATGGGGAGGCGCTTTACTCATAAACTCACCATTTGCAAGCTGACCGCGTGTTTTTGCGGCTCGCTGCTCGGTCTTCTCCCTCTCCTTCTCAAGCCTGAGCCGCTCCCTCTCTCTCTCTCCTTCTGGAAGTGGGATAAGGATCTTGAGGCTCCCTACAATGCCTGTAGAGGCAAGAGGCAGATTGGGTTCTACATGGCCGAGGTCGATGGCGGGTGTCTTGACCAGAGCGCAGAGTAAGCTGAGGTTGGCCGCAATGGTGGCAAGCGATGAGTCCTTTTCGGGGGCGATGAGGAAGATTTCGACGGCAAGCCCTGGGGGCAGATTCATCTCACCCCGGATGTTGCGAATGGCGTGGACCACCTGCTGGATGAGCTCAAAGTCCGATTCGACCTTTTGATCGGCTGCATCGACCTCTCTTGCCCTCGGGAAGGGGGCAACGGCGCAGGCGGGCGCCTGCATGGCGAGGATCGCCTCTTCAGTGTGAGGATCAATTCCCTCTGGCCGCTTATCAGATCCGAGTCGCTCTTTTAAGTGGCGGAAGAGCTCCTCTGTGATAAAGGGGGCCATCGGATGGAGCAAACGCAGGGCGTGTAGTAGAGCGATGGCGAGTAGCTTCTGCTTATTGGCGCGCTCCTCTTTGCTCCCTGACTTTCCAAAAAGGACAGGCTTTACGGCCTCGACGTAGACCGAGCAGAACTCATCCCAGAAGAAGTGGTAGGCACCCAGGGCGGCATGGTCGAAGCGGTAGGCGGTAAGCGCTTCGTTGACGGTGCGTGCGGCCCGATTAAGCCTTGCCAGGATCCAGCGGTCCTCCAAACCTAAGTGGTTCTCATCCAACCCCTCTAGGAAGGCGTCTGGCGTTAGCGGCTCTCCCTCATCTAAGTTCATAAAGACAAAGCGGGCGCCATTCCAGATCTTATTGGTGAAATTTTTGAACTCCTCTAGGCGGCGCTTGTCGAGATCAATCTGCATATTCTCAGGGCCGCTTGCGGCGAGCGCCATACGCATGGCATCGGCGCCATACTCATCGATCACCTCAATCGGGTCGATGACATTTCCCTTTGACTTGGAGAGCTTCTCCCATTTGGAGTGGACATCGGGTGGAGTGGGGTGGCCGAGATCGTAGTTGGTGCGCTCCTCGCCTGTGACATAGGTGATGCCGCCATCGCTATTCTCTCGCCAATAGGATCTGCCGTAGATAAGGCCGTGGAGGAAGCTCTCGGGGAAAGGGACCTCCTTCATGGCGTACTCGCCCATGAGGATCATACGGGCTACCCAGAAGAAGAGGATGTCGTGGCCGGTTACGAGGACGGCATTGGGGTAGAATTTGCGAAGCTCAGGTGTCTCATCGGGCCAGCCGAGCGTCGAAAAAGGCCAGAGGCCAGAGGAGAACCAGGTGTCAAGTGCGTCGGGATCTTGGACCCAGCGCTCAGGGGAAGCTGCAACCTCTGGCGGGAGACCATTCTCATCCTCGCAGAGGACCCACTCAGGATCTGCCTTGTTGTACCAGATGGGGATACGGTGGCCCCACCAGAGCTGGCGGCTGATGCACCAGTCCCGAAGGTTGTTTACCCAGTGAAAGTAGGTCTGTTCCCAGCTCTTTGGAATTAGCTTTGTGCGGCCCTCAACAACCGCGGCCTTAAGCTTTGCGGCAAAGCCGCTCATCTTGACAAACCACTGCTTGGAGAGGTAGGGCTCAATGACGGCCTTAGACCTGTAGGAGAGGCCGATGCGCTGCTCATGGGGGGTGACCTGCTCGAGGAGCCCGAGGGCCTTGAGCTCATCGGCTACTTTTTCCCTGGCCTCAGCAAAGGTCAACCCCTTAAAGGCGCCCCCCTCCTGATTCATCCGCCCATCTGGTGTCATGAGGTTGATCATGGGGAGGCCGTGTCGCAGAGCCATCTGATGGTCATTTGGGTCGTGAGCGGGGGTGATTTTGACAGCACCTGTCCCAAATTCTGGATCGACGAAGTGGTCGCCAATAATGGGAATCTCGCGATTGCAAATTGGGAGGCGTACGTTTTTTCCAATAAAGCCCGTATAGCGGGGGTCATCGGGATGGACGGCAACGGCGGTATCGCCTAAGAGGGTCTCCGGCCTAGTTGTTGCCACGCTAATCGAACCGGAACCGTCTGCAAGGGGGTAGCGGATGGTATAGAGGAAGCCTTTGCGGTCGATATACTCGACCTCATCATCGGCAAGAGCTGTCTGTGTGACGGGGTCCCAATTCACAAGGTAGAGGCCGCGATAGATTAACCCCTCATCGAAGAGGAGCTTAAACATCTTTCTAACAGCTTTGTTGCTCGCCTCATCCATGGTGAAGCGGTAGCGACTCCAATCGCAAGAGC
>JAKBAF010000060.1 GCA_021809305.1 bacterium | reverse complement strand
TCCTTCTGGATGGGGCGAAGGGCCGGTAAGACCTTAACCCTTTCATCGCGTATTGAGTCGGCTCGAAGGGATCCGGGAGGCTCCATGGCGACAAGTGAGAGGAGTTGCATCATGTGGTTTTGGATGATGTCACGCATCATCCCCTGCTCCTCCCACAGCTTGCCTCGGGTGCCGATTCCGAGCTCTTCTGCCACGGTAACCTGAACATGGTCGACGTGTTTATGGTTCCAAAGAGGTTCAAAGATGACATTGGCAAAGCGGAAGACAAGGATATTCTGAACGGTCTCCTTTCCAAGGTAGTGGTCGATGCGGTAGACCTGGCTCTCGGAGAGCGATCGAGTGATGTCGGCTTGTAGTGCCAATGCCGAGTCGTGGTCATGTCCAAAGGGCTTCTCAATGATGACACGTGACCAGCGCTCAGATCCAGGACTCTCTTTGTAGATGAGATTATTCGCTTTTAGCCTGTCGACAATTGGGGCAAAGTAGGTGGGCTTTGTCGCAAAGTAGAAGACGCGGTTTCCCTTAGTGCCAAGGTCCCGATCAATTGTCTTAAGATGTTCATCCAAGGTGCGGTAGCCCTCATCGTGATCGAACTCTGCTTGGTGGTAGAAGAGGCGGTCACTAAAGGCTTGCCAGAGCTGCAGATCGACGGGTTTGACGCGCGAATAGCGGTTGACAGCATCGAGCATCTCGGCGCGAAACTGCTCATTGTTCTTGGGACGTCTTGCAAAGCCAACGCAGGCGAACTGTGAGGGTAGCTGTCCTTCGCGGGAGAGGTTGTAGAGGGCGGGCATCAGCTTGCGCGCCGTGAGGTCACCTGTGGCACCAAAGATAACGAGGATGCAAGGATCTAGCAGCTTTGGACCTGTGCTACTTTCGGCAAGAGGGTTTTGAAAGGCCATGCTTCCTCGAGATGATTAAATGGGGTAGCACTCCATATCGCAGCAAGAGCTAGAGAGGGTGCCGGCTATAACCTATTTGAGCTACCAGAAATGCGCGGCGCTGTCAATCTCGAGATTAAATTCGTAGCCTTTACCCATAGCTCTTAGCTAGTTTTGCAAGGGGTTTATATCTCCTTAGAGATTTTTTCCTCCTTTAGAAAAAAGATCCTTTGCAGTCTTGAATCGCTACCCACATGACGAGCGAGCGTGGCTCTGACCGCGCGATTATCTATCGCGTTCACTTCTCTCGCAAAGGCGAAGTGGAGAATGTGATCGATTAGCAGGCTCTCCGGAGGAGTTGTGCTGGGCTGTTTTGCAGCTAGGTTGAGGGCCATCATGGCATGCGTGCTTTCTTCGCCCTCTAAAGAGCTCTTCCCGAAGAGTGTGTGGAGAGCGCCCTTTAGATAGTCGATCTTCTGCTGGACCACTCTCTCACTTTGGAAGCGGAGGAGGCGATCTTGTGACTCGAGTAGCTGGATCTGTAGATGGGCGATCTCTTAAGGCAGCCGACTAAGGAGAAAGAACCTTGGTCTCGATCGCACGGATCGTAGCAAGATCGAGCGTAGTGATCGACGCCACCTCTTCTGGGCTTATACCTCGCGCCAGCAACTGTGTTGCTACCTGTATTAAGCCCTCTATCTTACCTTCTGCTTTACCTTGAGCGATGCCATCCTTGAAGCTAGCCCTGAGAATGGCTTTAGCGTCCCGCTCTTCTTTTACGGAGCGTTCATAGGAGTCCAGCTCTTCCTGAGTCCAGTAGTGGCGATCGAGCTCTTCGTACGCTTTGCGAATGAAGAGGTCTGTTCCGCTGAGTTGATCGAGATCCTTGTCTCGGACCTCTTGAGCATATTTAAAGAAGTAGGTCCACTTTTCTACCGAAGTGGAAAGCTCACTTAAGCTTTTCTTAAATTTTGGCAATTCTAGGAAGGTAAAGGAAAAATCCTTTAAATCCTTATCGTGCGTTACGCGATCCAGAACTTCATGATCGGATTTATAGGCAGCTTTATCGGGGAACATGACAAAGCCGACAATGGCTAGAAAGATGATCTCCTTAAGAAGATGGTACTCTTCGCCGCTATTGAGCTGGCTTGTGTAGGCTTTTGCAGCATAATACTGCGCTCTCTTTTCAAAACCGTCGGTTTTAGCAACCTGCATCTCAACAATATACTGATCTCCCTTTGCGTCTTTACAGAGCACATCGACGATACTCTGTTTTTTCGCGGCAATCTCGGGATCCTGAACGGTCTGGAGAAAGGAGATCTCCGTAATAGGTGAACCTCCTCTAAAATCGATCATATCGTTCAGGAAGTGAATAAGAATGTCTTTATTTTTCTCCCTGCCAAAAACGCGCTTAAAAGCAACATCGTTTTTTGGATCTAGAAATTTACCAAGCACCATAGAAGGTTCCTGTCTTTGTTTTAAGGGAAGTTTAACACAGCAAAGCCATTATCTGTGCAGGGTTTTGATCTGGCATATAGGAGAGGCTTGCGCCGCCTCTTCAATGGGGTCGATCTCCTTCTTACGAGACCTTTTCCTCCTTTGAAAAGAAGATCCTTTGCGTCCCGGAGTCGCTACCCACCTATCGAGCGATGATTGTGTGCAACATTATGCTTGCCTAAGGGTACAGGATTTCTACCCCATCGCTCCCTCTTAGAGGGCTACTAAATCTAAGGAGTTTTAGCCATCCTTTTTATTGGCCGTGCCGTGATGTCGCATTTTGGGTAGATTCAGGTTTGGCGCCGTAGCTGATCGATCACCAGGTAGGCCGACTTTGTTGCGAAGAAAGCGAAAATTTCGTGCCGCATCAGAGAGCTTCCATTCTCCCTTAATCGCCTCCTTTACTCCTTCAGGCTTTGCTGGTTCCGAAGACTCTTCTAAGGGGGCAATCTGATCCTCTTCGTCTGCCTCGCAGCACTCATCTGACTCTGGCCAATCGATGGTATGAAGAGTCCCCTCTCCCTCTACATAGACAATGAGATTAAATGCCTCTTGCTCTTCATCGAGAAGCTGAACGTGCCATTTGCCAATGGGCGGCAATGAGCAGATTTCAGTTTCTGGGTTATCTTTATGGAGATAGTTCCAAGTGACGAGCGTTCGCGGAGCGCCCCCTTCGCCAAGTAGCCCCAAGAGAAGAGGGGGAGCATCGCTAAAGCGGCTCTTGATGAAAAGGAGCTGCTGCACCTGGGAGGAGGGAGAGATACGTTGTGTACGCGCCACCTGCAAAACTCCTTTGCCTTCCACCTCCGGTGCTAGACTAAGGAGGTCGATCTCTTGCCCTCCCCCATCTCTCTTCTTCACAGCGCAGGCAACAAAGAGATGGCTCGAAATCGACTGTGCAGCCCAAGAGACGATCTGACGGCCGTAGTTCTTCCTAAAGACACTTCCTGTGGAGGTGGCATGTCCATAGAGATCGATCTCTAGCTGATTCGTGCAGTGAGCGACATAGTCACGATCAGCAATGGAGCAAACTGACCAGTTATCTCCGATGAGACCCCGAGATAGAGGCCCAGTAGAGGCTGCAACTTGCGCTTCCTCCATTGCATAGTGCATAACGAGCGGAGGGAGAGCGTTATCACCTGGCGTGACCAAGAGGCCAGCACCGCCAGCTCTTGCAAAAGGCGTATAGCGCACACCAGCTGTAAATAAATTGGTGTCGATTGAAGAGGCTGCTAACTCCGACCCTGATTCCAAATCGAAGAGGCCAATCTGTCCACGTCTTGGTGTTGAGACAAAGAGTTCCCTGCCATTTTTCATAGTAAGGCACAAGAAGGGCCCATTTTTGATCACGCTTTGATGGCACCAAACGGAGGTTCCCATTTGGTCCATACAAGAGATCTTTCCCGATGGGGACCTGGCAATCAGGTGGCCATCGCGGGTCCCGATTAGTCCTGTGATGGGTAGATTACCCAATGGCATTACGCGACCTTCCTCCTTTTCCCTTAGATGACGAGCCTCACCGCTCGGCTCCCACACTACAATAGAGTTATCCTCTAGAAGGCCTATAATGGCCCCGGATCTACCTAGCTCTCGCCGCTTAAGCAGAGCGTTGTCATCACCAAGGGAAGCTAAAGAGACCTCCCATGGCTTGAAGAGGCCAATGCGTAGCGCTTCTTGTCTTGGAGAGCCATGGAGGGTCACAACAGCTTCATGCCAGAGGCGACAGACTTGCATGATGGCTCGTTTTTCAGCAGAGCTCCATTCGAAGGCTCTAACTAGGACTTTGAGAGAGTTCTCAGGAGGGGCTATAGCTGATGCTTCCATATCAAGCCTGCCTTTTTGATTTGATATTGGAATCATATCTCATCCAGCCATTGCGGCAAAAGGGAGATCAACTTACTGTGGATCTGCTAAATCTGGCTATTTTTTGGAGAGAAGATGAGCAGGCGTTTATGTTGGCTTTCGACCCTATTCATTATGGCGGCGCTTCTAACAGTTGGCTGCCAAAGAGGGCGCTATCGCGCATCGCAAATGGCTGCCCTCCAGAGCGGCACAACTCAAGTGGCATTGGCTGAGAGAGAGGAGCCGCGGACACGAGCTGTTGCGCGAGAGGTTGAGCGGGATGCCTATGGCGCATACGATCGCGGCTACTACCTAGGGCAAGCCTGCGCACTGGACTCTCTTGTCCAAACAGAGGACTACATTCCAAGTGATACGGCAGAGTCCGGTCTACTTCTGGCCAATATTAAACGAGGAATGCTCTCAATAGCGGGTGGCAGCTCGGATCTTGTTAGCGCCGACTTTGAGTATAACCAAAGGGAGCCTGCCCCCCATTTTCACTATCGGAATGTGGGCCATCAGCGCATTGTCGAGCTTCTCGGTATGGGCCGTGATGGTAGCTACGAGCTTAAGCTTAGCGATCGCATCCCTATGGAGGTGAAGATCGAGTCGGCAGGAGGTCTTAGCGATCTTAACTTCGAAAATGTCCCGCTGACCGATTTAAAGGTCAACGCAATGGCCGGTGCGACACTTGTGAGGATTCCCGGGTACCACCCCTATTTAAATTCGATTGACATCTCACATCGCCGAGGCTCTGTCAGTCTTGTTCTTGACGGTGAATATCCTGAGCTTACCTCCCTTAATGCGACCTCGGCTAAGGGTGATGTAGCCATTGCCCTATCAGGCGTCTACCCGAGGCTGAATCAGCTGGAGGTCGGCTCTCTTGGAGGAGACATGGAGGTCGATCTCACGGGTCGGTGGGATCGCATCACCCAAATTAGGATTGTGGCGACATGTGGAGACCTCAGGCTCCGAGTTCCAGGAGGTCTTGGGGTCTCTGTAAAGGTCCACCACTCCTGCGCTAGTATCTGCGCTGTTGGCTTGCATAAGACCTGGTCGAGCAATGCCTATATCAATCCAGCGTATGGCAAGACCGACACCTACCTCGATATCGTTGTGGAGGCGACCTGTCACAACGTCGATATTGTACTTGATGGTTGTGTCTGTCCTTGGTGGGTTTGGTAGAGGTAGATTGGCGTTCTGTAGAGATCGGTTGCGTATACAACCTTTGATGGTGACCATCCGTGAATGGCAAAGGTGTGAGTTAGAATAGAAAGGGGAGGGGAATCATGGGTAGTAAGCCTCTCCTTGAGCTTTTCCATAGCGCCGGGGTAGAGGTAGCAAAAGAGAAGAGACTCTGATGCCAGTGGAAGAGTGAAGATGTCCTCTCTTGTGAGGGTCAAATTGGGATAGCTACCAAGTGCTTTGCGGAGCTTAGAGATAAGGTAGGGCACGGGCGAGAGCTCACAGGCGATAACTTCGCAACTCGGCCTCTGCCGGGCAACAAGGAGAGCCATGGCTCCAATTCCCGAGCCGAGCTCATAGAACCTCTTCATATCAGCTGGAAGAAGCTGAACCACCTCTCGTGCCACCTTTCGAGAGGTAGGTAGCGGGCCAATACCCAAGAAGAGGGCGTAGCCGAGTGTCAGGAAGGTGGCCCCAGCTGTAAGGGCCATGAGGGCAGCAAGGCCGAGCCAGCTCACCTACACCGCTTTTGGATTGGCACTCTCATAGCGTTTTTCAACCACTCTCCAGTCGATATTCTTATAGAAGGCCTCAATATAGGCCGCGCGATCAAGACCGTATTGTGGCATGTAGGCGTGTTCCCAGACATCCATCGCAAGAAGAGGTGTGCCGCCGGCCAGGTGGCCAAGGTCGTGTTCATTAATCCAGATATTGAAGAGCTGACCTGTCTCCTTGTCCTGATAAAGGATGGCCCAGCCGATACCTCGCATGATGCCTGTGGCATAGAAGTCATTTTTCCATCCATCAAAGCTGCCCCACTGGTCTACCATCTTTTTATAGAGTGGCGAGCTCTTAGCAATGGGGTCACGGCCACCGAGATTTTCGAAGTAGAGCTCATGAAGGCGCATTCCATCAAACTCCCAACCAAAACGGCGCTTGATCTCAGCCCAAGGTGGCATGCGCTGCTTCCCATCTGCCGCAAGATCGTTGAGGATGGAGGTGAGCAGATTGGTATTTTTGACATAGCCAGCATAGAGGGTGAAGTGATCTTTGAGCAGCTTGTCGCCAAAGCCTGGCATGCCAAAGAGGTGGCTAAAGTCCTTGGCTTTATACTCGATCTGACCCGTGGGGCGAACCTCTGTTTGGTGGACCTGCGCTGCAGGCTCTTGCGCCACAAGAGAAGAGGCGGAGAGCGCCAAGAGAGCGGCACTTAAAGAGCTCACAAGAATGGGTGATCTGTGCATTACAACCTCATCAAAAGGGGGTTAGCTCACTTGTATCGTATTCCTACTATTTTTCGCAGGATCTTTCCTCTAAGTAGGGAGCTGCAATTTTTTCGAAAGCCTCTCTAACACGTGGAAAGGGGGTATGAGGGATATTGAGGTTCCAAACACGAAGTATTGTTCGCCTATTTACGAAGGTGAACCTCTCTTTCAAGAGCTCCCAAATAGGGATTGCGAGCTCTTCGGCAACCCTTTCGCTCCGCATAGATAATATCCCAAGGATCGCTCCGACCCTTGTTACAAAGCAGTAATGGTCGTTGCGATAGAGCCGACTAAGATCTTGGCAGCCCATGAGGTCAATTATGAACTCCTTATGAGAGTAGAGAACCTCTTCTTCTCCAACTATCAGGATATTGATCAACTCTCCAAATAACTCGATTAGATGGATCTCATTTTGAGTGGTAACATGGTGTCTAAGAGAGTGGCTCACGAGCTCTTTTTGCTTGCTAACATCTTGTCTATTAAGAGCAAGTGAGGCGCAACCCCAGCGCAGTTGCGCCTCTTGCAAAAGCTCCTCAACTGAGCCCTCGCCGATGGGCTGTTCTAAGCCCTTAACGAGTGGTTCGATTTGTGGTAGCAAGGTAAATCGGCTCCAGTAGGCTTCAATCTCCTGCCCAAATTTTGGATCCACCGTCTCGCTGCTAATGGCGGCCATCAGATAGCTAAAAGCTTCGATGAGCGGCAGGGGCTCTGCGGCTCCGCTCTTGCTCTCTTTCGCAGTACCTCGAGAGAGTTTGAAAAGAAGAGAGGCAC
>JAKBAF010000059.1 GCA_021809305.1 bacterium | reverse complement strand
TTACAAGGGATGATGAGATGGATGGGTCAATTGAGGCGCTACGAAAGCTCTACCGCGAGGGCGAAGAAGAGCTACTAAGAGAGTACTTCGAATTCTTACGTTTTTCGAGCATTAGCGCCGATCCTGCTCATCGAGAGGATATTAGAGAGTGCTGCGGCTGGGTCGAGAAGACATTAAAAGCGATGGGCCTCGATGTGGAGGTGTGGGAGACACCCGGCCATCCGGCGGTCTTTGCAACCCACCTTAAGGCTGGAAAGGATAAGCCCACGGTACTCATCTACGGACACTATGACGTCCAACCGGTCGACCCCCTAGAGGCGTGGAGCTCACCCCCCTTTGAGCCCACACAGCGAGGAAGAGAGGTCTATGCGAGAGGCGCTGTCGATGACAAGGGCCAGCTGATCTACACCTTTGCGGCAATAAGAGCGCTCCTTCGCAAGACGGGATCACTCCCTGTCAACCTCAAGGTGATCATTGAAGGCGAGGAGGAGAACAAGAGTATTGGTCTCTCCTCCTACCTGCCCCAAGTAGCGGGAAAGGTTAAGGCCGACTACCTCATCATCCCAGACTTCGGTATTTTGGGACGAAATGACCCAGCTGTAACCTTGGGGCTAAGAGGCCTTACCGCTCTCACAATTGAGCTAGAGGGGGCGACAACCGATCTCCACTCTGGAATGTCTGGGGGCATTGTCTACAATCCGAACCGTGCCTTGGTTGAGCTTCTCGCTAAAATGCACGGCGAGGATGGACGCGTACTGATTCCCGGCTTCTATGATGATGTCGCTACCCTATCTAAAGAAGAGAGGTCTAGCCTCTCACTCGATCTCAAGCGAGAGGGGTATGACGCTATCAAAGCCGTCATTGCTGGCCAAGAGAGCGGTTTTTCACCGGGCGAGGCGTCAACCATTAGGCCAACACTTGAAATCAATGGCCTCTCTGGCGGCTATTCGGGACCTGGCTTTAAGACCGTGATCCCAGCGCATAGTATGGCCAAGATCTCCTGTCGGCTGGTGCCTGGCCAGGACCCTGAGAAGATCAACAAAGCTATCACTGACTTTATAAAAAAGACTTTACCCGCTGGAATGAGAGTTAAGATCACAGACCATGGCGGGGCGCCTGCCGTCTGGTGCTCAGCAAAAACGCCCGTGGCACAAGCGCTGCGCGAGGCCTACAGTGAGGTCTTTGGAAAGCCCTGCCTCTTTACCTACTCTGGAGGCTCTGTGCCAATCACCTCAGCCTTAAGCGAGGCAAGCGGCGCTGCAACGGCCTTCTTTGGTGTGGGGCTTATGGAAGATGCCGTCCATGCACCCAATGAGCGGTTCGACCTTGACCGTATGGAACTCGGCTTCTTAATTGTTGCGCGCTTTTTCAACTTGATCGGACAAAAATGAGGTTCACCATGCGAATTCGAATGGATTTTCAAAGAGTCATACTTGCAGGAGTTCTCTCTACTGCCCTCTTTTTCGGAGCGATGGCTCCTGCCCCCCTTGCAGCGAATGGGGCAAACGAGACGCCAACAAAAGATGAGATGGCCCTCCTAAAGGCCACATCGAAGGCTTTTGCCCATGTCGCCAAAATCGCAATACCTGCCGTTGTTGTCATAAAGGTCCGCGGAAGCAGTGTAGAGAGAGACGCTCAGCAAGCCGCCCCACTTGACTACTTCCGCAACGAGTTTTTCAGACAGTTCTTTGGCCAGCCTCTCACCCCGCTCGATAGTAACCGCGTCATTGCGCAGGGGTCCGGCTTTCTTGTGAGCTCTGATGGCTACATCCTCACAGGTAATCACATCGTCGCAAACGGATCTCGACTTGAGGTCACACTCAATGATGGTCATGAATTCGATGCCGAGATCGTTGGCACCGACCCCGAGACAGATCTTGCCGTGATCAAGATCGATGCCAAGGGGCTCCCCTTTTTAACACTTGGAAATTCGAACGACCTAAGCGTCGGTGAGTGGGTGGTCGCCATTGGCAGCCCCTTTGGCCTAGAGGCAACGCTAACTGTTGGGGTGGTCTCCGCCAAAGGGCGAAACCAGCTCCAAATCACAGACTTTGATGATTTCATCCAAACGGATGCCGCCATCAACCCAGGCAACTCAGGTGGTCCCCTTCTTAACCTCGATGGAGAGGTGGTTGGGATCAATACAGCCATACTGACAGAGAGCGGTGGCTACATGGGCATCGGCTTTGCAATACCTAGTAGCATGGCAAGCGATGTCATGGATCAGCTGATCAATCGGGGCTCTGTCACACGAGGCTACCTCGGCATCGGCCTGCAGCCTGTTACAGGTGAGCTTGCAAATGCGCTCAACATCGCCAAGCTTCAGGGCGCACTTGTGAATCAGGTCAAGTCTAACTCACCTGGCAGTAAAGCCGGACTTCAAAGAGGGGATGTGATTGTCGCAATCGATGGAAGGATCGTGGAGACACCGACCTCTCTTCGCAACGTGATCTCGATGATGCCGCCGGGGAAAAAGATCCGATTGAGCGTGAACAGAGAGGGCCAGAAGCTCGATCTCGACGCTGTTGTTGGCACCCACCCCGAGGCGGGAGAGAGCTCTCCGCTTGAGCGGAAGCTTGGTCTTGAGATCGGCCCCCTCACCGATAAAAAACGCGAGGAGCTCGGTCTTTCGGGCGAAGATGGAGTCCTCGTTGTTGGTGTCAAAGCCGACTCGCCTGCTGCGAGGGCTCATATCACGCCGGGCTCTGTCATACTCGAGGTGAACCGGCAAGCGATAACAAGCCCAGCCGAGTTTGCAGCCGCTCTTGAATCGGCAAAGCGCGATGGGCGGCACGCTATCCTCCTCGTTCAGCACGGGACGGTCCACCGCTACGTTCCATTGAAGCTGCCAGGATAGAGTTGAGATTAGCGCGCAAGGGGCCTAGCGTTTGGGGGCCCCTTTGCGCATCTTTCAAAGATGATTAACGCTTAATAGCGTGCCAGATTGCGATAAACGGGCGCAACGTGCAGCCGGGCGAGATCACTTCCGCAAGTCCCCGCAATCCGCGCAAGCCAAAGTAGGAGAGGCCGAGGCCGATGCTAGCGTAAAGTGCTCCCCTACCGTCGACCTTTAGTTCTTGCTCAGCTCTCTTCCATTCCGGACCATCGAGCTTTGCTTCGCTCCCAGCTCGTTCTCTGATTGCAATACTGGAAGGATCGTAATTTTCCCGAGCAATGAATAGGCAGCTACCTGCCACCATTCCGTCAGCTGCAAGTTTTAGAGATTCAACGACGGAGGAGAGAAAGAACTTAGAGGAGAGCTGCCCCATCCGCCCCCCTATCTGGCAGTACAAAGCGGAACAGAAGAATACAGACAGCGCGACGCTCGCACTCAGTCTTTTGCACTGAAACTTATACAATTCGTCGCGATTCCGGTACTTTGGATCAAAGAACTGCATTGTTCCTATCGTCCCTGTGCCAAAGATAGTTATTGGCAATGCCCAGCCAGCCCCTGCCGAGGCAATGCGTCCTGTCCATTTTCCTACTTCTAGCGCCACAGCTCCAATAGCCATCATCTACTCCCAAAATACTTAATAAATTCCGTATCACGCCACAATATGAGAGCCCTGAATCAGCACTTTCCCGTTTCAAAGCATCTTATCTATCGCTTAATGGCGTGCCAGATCGCAATAAAGGGGCGCCACGTGCAGCCAGGGGAGATCACTTCCGCAAGTCCCCGCAAGCCGCGCAAACCAAAGTAGGAGAGGCCGAGGCCAAGGGGCGCCCAATTGACTTGGTCATCCTCACCCCCAATTACCACTTTGCCCTCAGCATCGGGCTTAGGCATCATAGTAAAGAATAGGCAGTTACCAGCAACCACTCCATCTGCGGCAAACTTGAGGGAGTCGCCAACGGAGAAGAGAGAGAGCCGGATCGAGAGCTGCCCCATCCGCGCTGCCGCCGCGCAGCTTAAGGCGCAAGAAGCCGCTGCCGAGAGCCCAACGAAGAGGTATAGCGTTTTAAAATAGAACGGGTAGAGCTTGTTCGGTTTCAATGAAAAAATACGATCTTCCTCTTCAGCTTCCCTTCTCTCTACCCCCCATTTACTATCAAACTGTAAGTGGATCCCCACTGCCGTTGCTGAACCAAAGACGGCCACAGGTACAGCCCAGCCAGCTCCTGCCGAGGCAATGCGTCCTGTCCACCTAGCTACTCCTAATGCCACAGCTCCAATAGTCATTATCTACTCCTAAAATATTTAATAATCTTTGCGTTATGCTTGCCACAAGCAGGCAGTGACTTGCTCTTAAGAACGCTATTTAGCAACAAATAAGAAAAGCAGAATACCACTTCTTCTAAAAATTACGCAAGAAATACTTATCGATGGTTTAGGATATTAACTTTGTGGCTTTTTGCTCCCCTAGAATCTTATGGATTTTGACATAGATGTTGAAAAATTCAATAATCATTTTCTACGCTTTGACTCAACTGGATTTTTCCATTGACACTCTACCAATCTAGGGTAAAATGTTATACATCGAACAAAGGATGTTTAAATGGAAACCATAAGGGGTCCTAGAGCTCTTAGGGTCAGGTGTGGTGATTCTCTTTGCTTGGGGGTTTTACAGATCTTTAGCAACCCAACTAACCGAGATGCGACACGAACTTAGGGAAGAGATAAAGGATGTACGAAATGAGGTAAAAGAGGTGCGAGATGAGGTAAAGCAACTTACCTGGTACGTTTTTACGCAAGGGAAACATCCTGATAATGACGCCGCTCAAGGTCAGAAATAAGGGCGATACTTCTTAAGGAGGTTACGAGGGTGATGGGCCGGGGTTATCGGAGGGGGCCTTTTCGACAAGCGCCTGAAACTTGGGATCCTTGCGGATGGGGTCAAAGAGAGGGTCTCGCAGAGCCCCTCCAGCGTTAGGCAGCCCCTCTCTGATCGCGCACTCAAGCCAACCAACAGCTGGCAGCGACTCTTTGCGAGCGGCGTGGGCAAAGGCTGTTGTGAGAGCGACCTTGTAGGTGGGCAGCATCTGGAAGCACTCTTTACCCACCCGAACAACGGTATCGTAGTCGCCAGCATCAAAGGCGAGCTGCTGCAGGAGGGGAAGGCTTGATGGTGAGAGCTGTTTGCGAATCGATTGAAGGTAGCGATAGGCAATTGATGGTTGGCCCGTATCGCTATAAAGCTTAGCCAGTGTCTCTGTTGCCGCAACAAAGAGTAGGCCGCGGCCCGTCTTTGCGCGAAGCTCCTCTAGCCGTTTTATCGCCTCATCTTTAGAGCCCGCAAGCGCTAGCTGCTGCCCCTCTTGAAAGAGGTGTTGGACCTTCTCATCTCTATCTGCAGCCGTTGCATTGCGATAGGCAAGGTAGGCGCGGAAAGACTCAAATGTCAGAAGGAAGAAGACCGCCCCTCCGATAAGGTAGCCCGAGATAAAGAAGAAGATGGCAAGGCCTGTGCCAAGCACAACTCCCACAAGGAGGGCAATCTTTGTGCCACGGTAGCCAAAGAGCGCCTCCAGCACGATGCGCAAGAGGTGGCCACCATCAAGCGGAAGTATCGGCAGAAGGTTGATCGCGCTCCAGAAGATATTGACAAAGAAGAAGATTCGCAGCGCCATCGCAACAGGCAGTGGCGGCGCCTGCCAGAGATGGGCAACAGCGTAGGCGAGACCCCCCAATGCAAAGCCTGCCAGCGGGCCGTTAAGTGTGAGGAGAAACTCCTTAAAGAGCGAAAGGCGTGGCCCCTCCCGATAGGTCGCCCCACCAAACATAAGCAGCTCAATGCGCACCTTCTGCTTAAAGAGAAGACCCGTTATTGCATGGCCAAGCTCATGGACCACAACCGAGACCAGGATGACAATGATCCAGAGCAGGGTTCCAAGTAGACTTTGCGAGCTCATCCAACCGATAAGCGCTGCAAAGAGCCAGAAGAGTGGATGGATCGAGATGGGAAGGCGACGACCTAACATAAGCTACTCACCGACGTTTTAAGACTTCTTTAAGGCCCGCTTCATCGCCTCGCCCATCTCCGAGGGAGAGGTGGCGACAATAGCACCAGCCGATTCGAGGGCACTAATCTTCGAGGGAGCATCTCCCTTACCACCTGAGATGATCGCCCCAGCGTGGCCCATCCGCTTTCCAGGTGGCGCTGTGCGCCCAGCGACAAAGGCGGCAACAGGCTTACTACCGTAGGTGCGTATCCACTCGGCAGCCTCCTCCTCCGCGCTCCCGCCGATCTCTCCGATGAGAAGAATACCCTCTGTTTCAGGATCGTCTTCAAAGAGTCTTAGCATGTCAATAAAATTTGTGCCGTTAAGAGGATCGCCTCCAATTCCAACGCAGGTCGACTGTCCAAGGCCAAGGTTTGTGGTCTGCCAGACCGCCTCATAGGTCAGAGTGCCAGAGCGTGAGACGATGCCAATATTTCCGCGGCGGTGAATATAGCCCGGCATGATACCGATCTTACACTCCTCTGGTGTAATGACACCCGGACAGTTGGGCCCAATCAAGCGGCTTGTTTTGCTCTCCCGCATAACACGGCTGACCTCAAGCATATCGCGCACAGGGATCCCTTCTGTGATGCAAATGATGAGCTCAATGGCTGCATCCTCCGCCTCAAGAATGGCATCCGCAGCAAAGGGGGGCGGAACAAAAATGAGTGTGGCATTGCAGCCCGTACTCTCCTTCGCCTCGCGGACCGTATCAAAGACGGGAAGACCAAGCGTACTCTGCCCCCCCTTGCCTGGAGTGACTCCCCCCACAAAGTGGGTGCCGTACTCAAGGCCTTGCTGGGTGTGGAATTGGCCAGCCTGGCCTGTGATCCCTTGCGTGATGACCCGTGTGCGTCGATCAACCAAAACAGCCATGCTCTTAAACCCTGCCTATTGCATTCACAATCTTTTCTGCCGCATCGTAGAGCTCCTCTGCACTAATAATGTGAAGAGAGGACTCTTCTAGAAGCGCTCTACCCCTCTCCACGTGCGTCCCCTCCATCCGAACAACGAGGGGGACCTTAAGCCCCACCTCACCCGCTGCTGCGATGATCCCCTCAGCAATGGTGGCGCAGTTCATAATCCCCCCAAAGATGTTTACAAGAATCCCCTTTACCTTGGGGTCTGAGAGGATAATCTTAAAGCCTGCTGTCACCTTCTCCTTATTAGCCCCCCCGCCAACATCGAGGAAGTTAGCAGGCCGTCCGCCATGGACCTGAATGAGGTCCATTGTTGCCATCGCAAGCCCTGCGCCATTGACCATACAGCCAATCTCTCCATCAAGTGCGATATCGGCGACGTGTGACTTCTTCGCCTCCGCCTCTTTCGCGGCGAGCTGGGTTGGATCAAAGCACGCGGCAATCTCGGGGTGGCGAAAGAGAGCGCTATCATCAACAGAGAGCTTGGCATCGAGCGCTAAAAGCTCCCCCTCCTTTGTTAGGACTAGGGGGTTGATCTCTAGAAGGGAGGCATCCGTCTCCATAAAAGCTCTCGCAAGAGAGGCCGTCAGCTTGATCCCC
>JAKBAF010000058.1 GCA_021809305.1 bacterium | reverse complement strand
GAGGCCGAGGTTCTTACAGGGGCTAAAGATGGCAGATCTTGCACCAATTACGATGTGGGCCTCTCCTTTAGCAATGCGGGTCCATGCATCGCGCCGCTCACCCTCACTCACCCGATGGTGAAGCACCGCAATTTGCTTGGGAAATCGCGCTTGGAAGCGTTCGAGAAGCTGTGTTGTGAGGGCGATCTCAGGAACAAGCACGATCGCACTCTTCCCGAGTTTTAAAGCTTCCTCTAGTGCCTCAAGGTAGACCTCTGTTTTGCCGCTCCCTGTGACGCCAAAGAGGAGGTGGACCTCGAATTTAGAGGAGTGGAGCGTGGAGACCACTTTTTGCAAAGCTGCGCTCTGCTCGTCATTTAGGACCCTCCTTGGCGCTGGAAAATAGTTCTCCTCCTTAAGAGGTGAGCGGTCAATGGCCACCAGCTCTTGCTTGAACACCCCTTGTGCAACGAGTGCATCAAGTGAGCCTCTAGAGGAGCCTGCCTCCTCGAGAATCTCTGTTAGTAGAGCGCCTCCTGTACGTTTTAGCATGGCTTCAAGGAGCCTTGCCTGAGAGGGAGCCTTCGTTTGAAGAGAGGCGCAAAGAGTGCGCAAGGCCTCTTTTGTCTTACCCGCAGAGACAAAGAGCTGCTCCTTGGGCTTCATTTGGCGGCGGAGGCTTCCAGGTAGCATCGAGGAGAGAATAAGAGGGAGTGGGGTGGCGTAATAGCGAGACATCCACTCGGCAAGCTCGATGAGGTCGGAAGGAAGCGCCTCGCTTGAGGGAAGCAGCGCCTCGATCCCAAGGACCCTCATGCACTCCGATCTCTCTTTTACTGCAATGACAACGCCAGGGAGGAGGCGGCCCCGCACCCTTACCTGTACGCGCGATCCGATGACAACATCGCCGAGCTCTTTGGATACGAGTCCGTAGTCAAGAGGTCGCTGCGGTCCATTGCTAACGTATACCGAGGCGTAGCCAGCAAAGGGAGCCGTCAAGGTGCCTCTACACCGCTTCTAAGGCCAAGCTGTTGCGCAAGTCCAAGGAGGCTGTTCCATAACTCACGCTTGAGGGCTGGCTCTTCTATATAGGTGCAAGGATTGCGTAGGAGATAGGCGGGTATCGCGCGGAGGGTTCCCAGGCGCTCCACATGTGGCTGGAAGCTCTCTTTAAGGAGAGGTGTCGCCTCTAAGATCTCCTCACTAAGAAGGATGAGCTTAAGTGAGGGTATTCCAAGAAGGCGGTCCCACTCCTCTTTTGTGGCAGAGTGGGCAGGGCAAGAGAGGAGGGCTGGGGCAATGCTGCCTTGAAGCGCGTTGCAGAGGCGTGTGAGGAAGAGTGCTTCATCAACTGGCGGTCTACTACCTGTTGGGGAGGCTCTTGAGAGGAGGAGAATTGAGGGGGCGCTATCTCGCGGTGCGCTTTGTGCTGAACGAATGCGAACTTTTGGCATTAGGCGTTGGATAAGAGGGTGTAGGTCTTGGAGATCATCATGGGGAGGCGTGGGAGGCGCATTCAGGGCAAATGGTCGTCTTTGGGCAAGATGTGCCGGTTCTCTCGCCTCATTTGAGAGGGTTTTTGGAGTTGCCTCTTTTGGACGCGGCTCGCTTAAAAGCGGCTTTTGGACAACAGGGGCCTTAAGCGGCTGTTTTTTGGGAGCGGGAGGGGTCGTGATGGCGGGAGGGAGGAGGGGTGGACCTTTTGAGGAGTCTTGCCGAGGGGCGATTGGGTCGTGCTGCTGCAGAGGCTTCCCCTCTTCTTGCAATTGATCTAAGGCGTCAAACTCCTCTAGAAGAAACTTCTTTGTTGCGCTCAGTAGGGTCAAGAGGTTGCTTGCGAGTTCGGTGCCGCGACTCATGAGGTAGGGGTAGATAGGTTTGAGATCAAGTGGCCAATTGCGGGGAGAATGGCATGGAAACCGCGCTTGGTGTAGGCCTCCTTCAGGAAGGACTCAGCCTCCACCACCCCTGATTCGAAAATACCTTCGAAGAGACCTTGAACAAAGTGGGGGTGGAAGAGATGGTTGAACTCGCAATGGTGGCGCAAGATAAAATAGAGGACGTTCTCATCTCGTTTGTAGGGAACTGAGAGGGGGATAATCAAGGCCGAGGCTTGGCCCATACAATTATTGATCCGATTTAGGAGGCGGTTGAGATTGCAAATGTCGACCTTACGCCTGTTTGCATCAACTGGGGAGCGAATTTGGAGAAGGAGCTCACGCGATTGGAGAACGGCGTGGAAGGCCCTGCTGACGCTCCCCCTTAGGTCGGCCCTTATGGTCGAGGAGGTCTCATCAAGGTCTTGATAGAGCTGGCAGAAGTACTTAAGTTTGCCAAGAGAGCCTTTGTTTGAGACCCAAGGAAAGGGCTGCTCCTCTTCAAAGACGCCCCCTGTTAGGTGGGCCACCGCATTGGTGAGGTGTGAAAGTTCCTGTTCAACGCGGCCGGCTGAAGGGGACTGACTCAGGTGAGCCTCTAGGGCCGAGTAGATCTCCTCGATGCCCTGCACCTCAGGGAGGGCAGTGAGGAATTCAGCAAGGATGAATTGAAAGAGGAGGCTATCATTTTGACAGTAGATGGTTAGTCGTTCGGGCTGCCCCCCAAGCTCCCTTTGGAGAAAAGAGCAGCCACTCAAATTGGACGAGGGGGTAGTAAGTGGGGGGGATTGTAGCTCAGGGGCCGCTTCTAACGAGGTTTCTAGCTCGGGAAGTTCCGAGGCGCTGCTGCTCATGGACTGTGATTCGTTTAACATAGGCGAGCACCCCTCATCTCCCAAGTCACATCTTGATCTGGAATTGGTGTCATCCTAACACCGAGAGAGGCTACTCCTCAAGTTCAAAGCGGATCTCATGGCGCAACTTGAACATGGCCGAGACGTTGATAAGAAGTAAGAGTCCTCCCGAAAGGGTCATGACGATAAGCGCATAAGTTGAGTCAATAAAGGCAAACGCTGCCATTGTTACGCTTGAATAGATAGCATAGATTGGAGCTCCAAAGCGGGGTGATAGGTATTTAGCTGCCTTTAATCCGAAGCAGAAGTAGGCGGTGAGGGTAGTAAAGCCTAAGAGGAAGAAGAGTATGGGCATAAAGAATTGCATGTGGGGGAAGTGGTGGGATAGAGCAGCTTGAACCATTGATCCCATCTCTATAGGTTCGCTCCACACTCCAGTAACTAAAATAACAAGCACGCTTAATGTACATATCACAAAAGTATCAAGAAATATTCCAAATATAGCAAGTGAAGCTTGTCTTCCTGGGCGTTGTGTGCTTGTCTCTGCGTGGATGACAGAGGAGTAGCCAATGCCGATGTCCCCGGAGTAGCAGCCCCTTGCCGCTCCATTGCCCATTGCCATTAGCCACGTAGCCCCTGCAAAACCCCCAAGAGGGGCATGACCCGTAAAAGCCGACTTAAAGATGAGGGCAAAGACCCCTGGAATCGCTTGGATATTAGCGAAGATAATCCAGAGTGACATCCCAAGAAAGATCGCCACAAAGACGGGGATCATCGCAGATGAGAGCTCCCCAACACGGCGAACTCCGCCTAACCCTGCCGCTAGAATCAGAGTAAGAAGGATAGCTACTACAACATAGCGATTGAGATGCCAATTGACAACGAAGGTGCGTGTCAGCTCAGAGAAGACGAGAACCTCAGCTCCGTAGACGCAGAGCAGGACAGAGGCTACAATTGCGATCCACCGGAAGCGAAAGGCCTTGCGTAAGAAGTACATAGGTCCGCCATCGTAGCTTCCACTCTTATTCTTCACGCGATATTTGATGCCAATATAGACCTCTGCATATTGGAGGAGCATGCCCAAGAGGCCGGTGACCCAGAGCCAAAGAGCAGCTCCTGGCCCTCCTAGTTGGATGGCTGCGCAAATGACAATGACATTACCCATTCCAATCGCGCCCCCAAGAGAGGCAAAGAAGGCTTTTAGAGGGTGGACGCCAACAGCATTATAATCTCGCCTCTTTAAAAAGCTGAAAAATGTACTTACAATCGCGGGGAATTTTCTGATCTGGAAGGCGCGCGATTTAACAGTAAAGTAGACGCCCACGATGACAATGGCAATTATCGCCAGGTAGGACCAGACGAAGTTGGTAAAGAGGTCGAGAATTGAAAAGATAAGGTCTAGCATGAATTACTTTTTTAGAAAGAATTATAATAGATTTCCGATTTTCTGTCTATCTTTTCGTCCAACCCATTGCGCTCCAAAAACTCGGTAGCCCAGTAGTAGCCCTTAAGTAGCGTTTCGGCTTCCCGCCCCAGTGCATGGTAAGCAAGAAAGAGCGCCTCAATCGAAGCAAGGCCTGCTGACGGCTCTTGGCAATCCACCTGGTAGCGGGGATAAGCGGTAAGATACCCCTTAACTGACCGGCAGCGATCGGGAGGGATTGAATTGGGGCCAGCTTTTAGTGCCCTCAGCATCTTCTCCGCGTAGCGCCACGTCCCGTCAATCAGCAAGAGGCCACACCCACTATCTGCAGGGGTTAAAGGAGAGCCATCCAAGGTAAGTAACAGATAGTTAGTAAGATCGGGGAGCGTCTGGCGAGGATAGGAAAAAAAATGCAGATCTTTTCGAGATTCGACCGCGCGAAGGGTGCATTTTTTTAAGTTTTCTCTATTATGCCGCCAGATGAGGGTTGGGGGATATGGAGGTGGCGTAGCTCTCTCTGCTCCATCCTCACTTTCATGAGAGTTGGCTGCATTAAACGGTAAGCTTTGCATTTGGTGCTTCGCTCTGTTACAAGTGTGAGGGAAATGTTAAGATAAGCGAGCCCATCAATCAAGGGTAATTTGAGGAGTGACCGATGAAAACGCATTGTAATACGCTCATAGCCAAGCTGTTAGTGCTCTGTTTTTTGGCAGTAGCCTATCCATTGATGGCAGATCCCCAAGGGGGCCCGCAGGCAGACCAGAAGGAGGCGCAAGCGAGCACCCCGGAAAAAATCTATTGGAACACCAACTTTGCGCTTGCGCAAGCCGAGGCTAAGCGGATATCCCGGCCCATGCTCGTCCTTTTTACAGGGTCGGACTGGTGCGGGGCATGCAAGGTCTTGAAAAAGGAGGTTCTCGATAAACCTGAATTTGCACAAAAGATGGGAGAGAACTACATCTTTGTCATTTTGGACTTTCCTATGCGAAATCCACCACCGGCTGCCCAGTTGGCTGCAAATAAGCAGCTCCAACAACAGTATGATGTGAAGGGATATCCTACCATTATCATACTCGATACGAAGGGAGCCAAACTCGGTTCACAGGTGGGCTATAGTGGGGAGAGCATCTCTCACTACATCGAGCAGCTAGAGGGCATGAAAGCGCGGGCTCAGCTCTTTGATCATATAGAGGAGAGTCTTACGCAGGAGGTTCTCGCCTTTGATGAGCTGCCTCCCCTCTACCAGCTGGCGCTTGAGCTCGAGCGTTCCGATCTTGCAGCTTGTGTCATGGAGGCGGGTCTTAAAGACCCGTCCTCTACCTTTTTTTTAGCTGAGCGCTTCAAACAGCTTATGAGCGAGGGGCAAAGAGAGAGCGATGAGGCACACGCCGTACGAGCGGAGCTTCTCAGGCGTGATGGGAATAATCGAGATGGGCAGCACCTCTTTGTTGCCGTCTGGGATTTTCAAGAGGCGCTAAAGGAGGAGGACGCCCCAAATAAGACAATTGAGCCGCTTGTCAGCTACCTCGACGCTTTTGGTGAAGAGGATGAATCTCGATGGAAGGTTGAGATGACCCTGGCTCAATATCTATATGGAGAGGGGTGCTATGCCACAGCTGAACACTACGCGCAAGCAGGTCTTCACTCAGCCCCTGATCTCTATCACGATGATATTCAGAGCTTTATTAACTCCCTTCGTTAGGCCAGATCTCCTCGGATCCATCTGATGTGAGCTTCTTGCGAAGGTCTGTAAAATAGGCAAGGCGCTCGTGCATCTTGCGCTCAAAACCCCGCAAGACCGGATGGTAGAGCTCGAGGCGCTCCATCCCCTTTGGAAAGTAGTTCTGACCGCTAAATCCGAGTGGACTGTCATGGTCGTAGGCGTATCCCTTGCCACGTCCGATCTCTTTCATCAGTTTTGTAGGAGCATTGAGGATAGTGTCTGGGGGACTTAAGGAGCCTGTTGCGGCTGCCTGCTCTCTTGCGGCGCCATAGGCACGGTAGGTCGCATTGCTCTTGGGGGCGAGGGCTAAGTAGATCACAAGCTGCGCTAGTGCCAGCTCCCCTTCAGGTGATCCTAGCATTTGATACGCCTCTTTCGCGCTGATGGCCAATTTCAGCGCCTCTGGGTCGGCAAGACCTATGTCCTCCACCGCCATTCGGATGAGCCGTCGTGCTAGATAGAGAGGGGGCTCGCCGCCCTCTAGTATTCGAGCAAACCAGTAGAGGGCGGCATCAGGGTCTGAGCCTCGCACCGACTTGTGCAAAGCTGATATGAGGTTATAGTGGCCCTCACCTGAGCGATCGTAGAGGGCAGCGCGGGTTTGAAGGAGTTCCTTTACCTCATCAATTGTGAGGAGACCCTCTTTGGTGGACTGCACGATCCCTTCCACAAGGTTGAGAAGATACCGCCCATCCCCCGCACTTGCACCCACCAAGAAGCGTCTTGCCTCCGGCTCTAGCTTGAGGGGTCTCTCCCTCTCTTCATACCGACACAGGATCTGCTCTAAGGCCTCCTCCCCGAGCGCATTTACGCTCACAACCCGTACCCGAGAGAGCAGCGCATTATTCAGCGCAAAGGAGGGGTTCTCTGTTGTCGCGCCCACAAGGACGATACTGCCACGCTCAACATAGGGGAGGAAGGCGTCTTGCTGCGCCTTATTAAAGCGATGGATTTCATCCACAAAGAGAAGCGTTCCCCGACGAAGTAGGGGCTCCTCCTCGATCTGTTGAATGATTTTTCGCAGATCTCCAATTCCAGAAAAGACGGCGCTTAATGCCACAAAGTGGTGTGAAAAGGCTTTGGCATAGAGCCTTGCAAGTGTTGTTTTTCCACAGCCAGGGGGGCCCCAGAAAATGAGCGAGAGGGGGCGCCCTCCCTGGACAAGACGGGTGAGAAAGCCCTCCTTCCCGACCAAGTGGTCCTGACCATAGACCTCCTCAAAGCTAACCGGTCGCAATTGATCTGCCAGTGGTCGCATGGGGCCTCTCTTCGTTTCAATTAAAGTGCATTATTTAATATCTTCTCCCGGTAGTCACGCATGAGGGAGACCATGAAGTGTAGGTTGTGTGTGGTGGCAAGGGAGAGGGCGGTGAGCTCCTTAGCCTTGAAGAGGTGGTGGATGTAGGCACGGCTTGAGGTTTGACAGGTGGGGCAGGGGCAACCCGGCTCAATGGGGAGGAAGTCGTTGAAGTAGACTCTGCGATCGAGTAGCAGGGGGCCAGCTTTTGTGAAGAGCAAGCCGTGCCTCGCAGCGCGTGTGGGATAGGAGGAGTCGAAGGTGTCGATTCCAAGAGGGATGCAGGCAGCAAGAGAGGTGAGATCGCCGATGCCAAGAAGGTGGTTCGG
>JAKBAF010000057.1 GCA_021809305.1 bacterium | reverse complement strand
AGGTAGCAACCGACAAGGTGAACAGCGAAATCCCCTCTCCTGTAGCGGGGGTGCTGCTCCAAATTTATGCGAAGCCCGGCGATGAGATCGAGGTTGGCGCTCTGCTTGGTGTTGTTGGGGGTGCGACGGCGCAAGAGGAGCCGCTTGGCCCTCAGGGGGGCGCCTCTGATCTGCCTCTGACTGGGTCAAAGGAGAGCTTTCTCTCACCAGCTGTCAAAAACCTCGCTAAGGGGGAAGGGGTGCGAGAGCTTCAGAAAATCTGTGGAAGCGGTGAGGGGGGACGGGTAACCAAACGCGATCTCGAGCGCCATCTAGCAGATCACCCACCGCCTCTACTTCCCGAAGGGGAGAGTGTGCGTATCCCGCTGACTCCCATGCGCAAGGCGATTGCGGCTAATATGGTCCGCTCTTTTTATGAAGCGCCTCACGCCTATCTTGTTACCGAGATCGATGTCACCGATCTGATGGGTGTGATTGCAAGAGAGAAGGAGCGCTTCACTGCTACACATGGCGCCAAACTTACGCTGACAGCCTTTCTGGTTCACGCTCTCGCAAAAGCTGTAGAGACCCACTCGCTTGTAAATGGCTCCTTTGAGGGTGACGCAATTGTTGTACCGCGTGAGGTGAATGTCGGTATCGCTGTTGCCATTGAGGAGGGGCTCGTTGTTCCGGTAATCAGAGGGTGCGCATCAAAGTCGATTGCAGGGCTTGCAAAGGAGATTGCCGATCTTTCGGGGCGGGCGCGCCAAGAGGAGCTAAAGCCCCACGAGGTCGCCGCCGGTACGATCACCCTGACAAACTTTGGAATGTCCGGCGCCCTTCTTGGCCTGCCCATCATTCGCTATCCCGAGGTCGCGATCATCGGTGTTGGCGCCATCCAAAAGCGGCTTGTTGTTCGCGATGATGACAGTCTCGCTATTCGGCAGCTGATCAATGCCACCCTCTCCTTTGACCATCGCGTGATTGATGGGATGTATGCCGGCTCCTTTATGAAGGCCTTTAAGGAGATGCTTGAATCACGTGAGTTGGACAAGTTTGTTACTTACGCGAAATGATTGATTATTATCATCCCTTCTGTTATAATTTTGCTTTTAAATAGTAAATGGAACTAGCGATGGGTTGTGAACGTTCAAGTATTACGAAGGGAATCTCCCTTGGTATGGTAGGACTCGGTTTGATAGGCCTGCCTCTTGCCTATTTTGGCTTAAAGCAGCGGGCTCAATTAGCCGGGCTAACCGCCTCTGTTGCCTCTATTGGAATTGGAACTACCGCCGCTTTTTTTCGGAAAGAAAAAGAGCAGGGTGCCCCTCTCTCTGGCCGAGGCAACGAGATTAAGTTGCCAGGAGCTGCAGGCGATAAGGGCGATGGCCCTCAGCCTGGAGGGAAGCGGGTTCCCGCTGCCGCTAAACCGGCTGCTCTTGCAGAGGCTGAAGAGGAAGAGCATGAGATAGAGCCCACACTCGTTAGGGTTACCTCTTATTGGGATGATGAGCAGCAGGAGGTGCGCTCCTACGATGGCTCTCTTATGCTCTCAAGCCTCTATCCAGAAGGCAAGCCCTACAAGAATGAATTCGACGGTGAGCGTCGGTTAAACGAGGTCTATCTCTATCCGGATGGCAGCCTTAGAGCAGAGCAGGAGAGGGGGGCGTCCCCACAGGGGAAAATCTCTTTCTCACCTGATGCAAAGGGGGGCCTTGTATACCGCCAGTTTTACAAGCGAGCATTTAAAGGGGGTGCAGAAGAGGTAACCCGTCCTCTGCACACGATCAAACTGAAGTGTGATGGAGAGACTCATGAGATCGCACGTGATAATAGGGACGAGTACGACTTGGGTCAGATGGCAACGCTCGAATTTGGCCAAGTTCGCATCACCCTTCAATTGCCAGCAAGAGAGCCAGATGTCGCTGAAGTCCAGACAATAGGTGCTGAAAAGAAAAATGAAGAAGCTCCGATAGTGGAAGTCACGTCTTTCTGGGAGGGCGAGCCGCATGTGGAGCGCTCCCGTATTGCTTCTCAGCTGCTCTCAGCTCTTTGTCCTGGAGGCAAACCGGTAGAAGGTCTTGCATGCTACGCTTATGGGAAGAAACTAGAAGAGGTCTACGTCTATTCGGATGGCACCCTCTCAGGAAAGCTTGAGGCGAGGGAAAACCCGCAGGGAATCATCCATTATTCTGCCGACGAGAGCGGTCTTGTCTACCATCAGTATACACCGAGAATAGTCAAAGCCACGAGAAGAGGTGAGCCCGCGCCTCCAAAGGAGTATCCTCTCCACGAAGTCTCATTAAAGTGCGATGATGGGCGCTTTCTCATCGCGTGCGACAATACGAACGCTCATCCCTTAGGCGCCCAGGCGCGGATCAAATTTGACAAGGTTAAACTCGTCATTCATGACACCGAGATCGAGGATGACCTCCCTTAAAGGCTCATATCAG
Source organism: bacterium (assembly GCA_021809305.1). Taxonomy (GTDB): domain Bacteria; phylum Chlamydiota; class Chlamydiia; order Chlamydiales; family JAFEGQ01; genus JAKBAF01. The sequence continues at coordinate 5,173 of JAKBAF010000057.1, read as the reverse complement.
CTCGCACCTGCATAGCCTGCTCTTCCATTGAAGGTGTAGAGGTTCTGCGTCGCGACAACTTCAATTTTAGCCTTAGCGAGCTCACCAAGAAGCTGCAAGATCTCGGCATCGCGGAGTGGGGTTGCTGCCTTAGATAAGTAGCGCAAGCGGTACTGGTCGATGCAGCAGGTCTCCTCAAAGCCTCCAGGCCACACCTCAGCGCCTCGATTGTAGATCACCTTGAGCGTAAGTGCGTCCGTTTTTACCCCATCTAAGCTAAGTTTAAGAGCAGAGGTTGTGCCGGCATAGTCGATAAAGAGGTCGATACCCACGAGCTCCTTCTTCTCTATCGCACGCTCTTTTAATCGCCTAGCCGGTATGCGCGCCTTGCCAGTATCGACTGCGATCTTGAGCGTTTCGGGTTTCTGCCCAAGACGTTTTGCGACCGCTGCCGCGAACTCCCGCGTCCCGACCTTCTGTTTAGAGCTCCCTTCCTTAAAGATGTCGTAGGTGTGGATACCCTCCTCAAGTGTGCGGCGCCAGCCATTCTCGATGCGCACGGCGCACTCTCCCTCTCCGATGTGCTTTAGCATCAAGATGGCCGACTGGATGAGCCCGGAGGGGTTGGCGATGTTTTGGCCAGCGCGTCTTGGGGCTGAGCCATGGATCGCCTCAAACATGGCGCCCGCATCTCCGATGTTAGCAGAGCCTGCAAGGCCAACAGAGCCTGCTATCTGGGCCGCAACATCTGAGAGGATATCGCCGTAGAGGTTGGGCATCACAATAACATCAAAATCCTTGGGGCTTGTCGCAAGCTTCGCAGCGCCGATATCAACGATCCAGTGCTCCTTGGCAATCTCTGGGTACTCCTCTCCGATCTCATCGAATAGCTTATGAAAGAGGCCATCTGAGAGCTTCATGATATTGTCTTTTACAAAGCACGTAACTTTTGCTCGCTTATTGACGCGGGCATACTCAAATGCGTAAGCGATGATCTTCTCCGAACCGATCCGGGAGATAAGCTTCAGTGCATGGACCGCCCCCTGGCTCTGCTGGTATTCGATACCGGTATAGAGATCCTCCTCATTCTCTCGCACGATGACGACATCCATACCAGGATACTTCGTCTCGACAAAGGGGTAGTAGGCGATGCAGGGGCGGACGTTGGCGTAGAGCCCTAGGGCTGAGCGAATGGTCACATTGAGGCTCTTATACCCTCCACCCTGGGGTGTTGTCATGGGCGCTTTAAGAAAGCAGCGGGTGCGACGCAGAGACTCCCAGCTTGACGGCTCAATCCCCGTGGAGACACCACGCAGGTAGACCTTCTCACCGACCTCGATCACATCAATATCGAGGTTCGCTCCTGCCTCCTTCAGAATATGGAGCGTTGCTTCCATGATTTCAGGACCGATACCATCTCCATAGGCTACAGTAATTGGGATTGCCATTGGCTTAACTCACTCCTTCATCTTGGGGGGCAGGGTTCACTTGAGAATCGTCTATTCTTGGCTTATACTCCGTGGGGAAGGCCGGTTCAAGAAAAAGAGCCATTTACTTGCAGAGGTACCCGCGAGAGCTGGCTAAAAACGTAATAATTATAGAGGGGACTTTAAGATGCCGGTAGCAGTAGTACCTAGGGAAGGTCTCCTTGAGGAGCTCTTTTTTGAGCAAAAGGCGCAGATTGACCACTTCTTCGCTCACATCGATCTAGGAGTTGTTGAGCAATTTCTTGAGCGCATTCTAAAGTGCCATGGCCTTCTTGTCTTCTCGGGTGTGGGTAAGAGCGGCGTCATAGCAGAGAAGCTGGCTCTCACGATGGTTTCGACCGGAACAAGGGCTGTCTACCTTCCTCCAACAAACGCCCTTCATGGCGACCTTGGTATTGTATCGGAGGGAGACCTCTTCATCTTCATCAGCAAGAGCGGAGAGAGCGATGAACTTTTGAAGTTAATACCCTTTGTGCGCGCCAAAGGCGCCACACCCATCTCATGGGTTTCAATGAAAGGTTCGCGTCTAGAGCGGCTCTCCGACCTTACCATACACCTGCCGGTCGAGCGAGAGCTCTGTCCATTCAATCTTGCCCCAACAACCTCGGCCGCTGTACAGCTTCTCTTTGGCGACATTGTCGCTGTTGCCCTCATGCGATCGAAGAACTTTAGCCTCTCTGACTACGCCAAGAACCATCCTGCCGGAAGAATCGGAAAGCGCATCACGATGCGTGTCTGCGATCTGATGCGAAAAGATGACGAGCTTCCACTGGCTCGCCCCAATGATCTTCTTGTCGACTCGCTAGTTGAACTTTCAAACAAGCGGAGCGGCTGTCTTCTAGATGTTGAAAACGATGGTCATCTAATTGGTATCTTTACGGACGGTGATCTGCGACGCGCGCTCCAAAAGCTTGGGGGAGCCGCTCTACATCTGCCGCTAAAATCTTTAATGACAGCCTCCTGCCGCTCCATCGCCCCCGACCTCCTAGCCCACGAGGCGATGCAGCAGATGGAGTTTGGGGTATCACCTGTTATGGTGCTGCCAGTTGTTGGCAAGGATACAAGGCTCCTTGGCCTTATTAGAATGCACGATATCATCCAAGCAGGCCTCTAATAGTCGGGCAGGAGGCCTCTTTCGTCGATTGAAAAATTGCCCATCTCTAGCTATGAAGGGATGGGGAGAGGTTTGCACGCTATCTCTCTGATAAATGCGATCTTTGCCACACCAACAAGAGCGTTAGCTCTTTTCTAAAAAACCCGTCCACAAGGTATTGTGGGACCGATTTTGCGAGAAGATGCAATCTCAATTGCGTTAAAATCCACCCCTTGCCTACACTTGCTATTTCCTTAACGCGATAAGCGATTAAGAGAAGACGGCGCTTCATGCGTCGAAGACGCCCATGTGCTGTAGACGCCCTATGCTGTAGGCGCGTCGATGGCCGCAAGGCTTGCGTTGATAGCTCTTTTGACAGTGAGAGAGAGACGAGATGTGCGAGGCGATCTATCTGTTTACAGATAGAGACAAACGTCTTGCACAACGAGAAGCTTAACCCGTGGGAATATGGGTTAAGCGCAAACCCGTTGTTTTTTATGTTTTAAGTTTTACAAATTCGCTGAGAATTTGATCCTGGTTCAGATTGAATGCTGACGGCGTGGATGAGGCATGCAAGTCGCACGAAGCACTTTAGGCTTGCTTAGAGTGTTTAGTGGCGAAAGGGTTAGTAATACATGGGTAATCTGCCTTTAACCTGGGAATAACGGCTGGAAACGGCCGCTAATACCGAATGAGGTGTATTTCGGGCATCCGAGATGCATCAAAGTGGGGGACCAGCAATGGCCTTGCGGTTGAAGAGGAGCCCATGGGATATCAGCTAGTTGGTGAGGTAAGAGCTCACCAAGGCTAAGACGTCTAGGCGGACTGAGAGGTTGACCGCCAACACTGGGACTGAGACACTGCCCAGACTCCTACGGGAGGCTGCAGTCGAGAATCATTCGCAATGGGCGAAAGCCTGACGATGCGACGCCGTGTGAACGAAGAAGGCCTTAGGGTTGTAAAGTTCTTTCGCCTGGGAACAAGAGAGGTCGACAAATAATCGGCCAATTTGAGGGTACTAGGTAAAGAAGCACCGGCTAACTCCGTGCCAGCAGCTGCGGTAATACGGAGGGTGCAAGCATTAATCGGATTTATTGGGCGTAAAGGGCGTGTAGGTGGGGGTGTAAGTCAGGTGTAAAAGACCGAAGCTCAACTTCGGAATTGCACTTGAAACTGCATCCCTTGAGGGTGGGCGGGGGAAACGGAATTCCACGTGTAGCGGTGAAATGCGTAGATATGTGGAGGAACACCGGTGGCGAAGGCGGTTTCCTAGCTTACAACTGACACTGAGGCGCGAAAGTGAGGGGAGCAAACAGGATTAGATACCCTGGTAGTCCTCACCCTAAACGATGTATACTAGATGTAGTTGGAATCAATCCCGATTGTGTCGAAGCTAACGCGATAAGTATACCGCCTGAGGAGTACGCTCGCAAGAGTGAAACTCAAAAGAATTGACGGGGGCCCGAACAAGCAGTGGAGCATGTGGTTTAATTCGATGCAACGCGAAGAACCTTACCCAGGCTTGACATGTAGTGGAAAGCTCTAGAGATAGAGCCCCCCGCAAGGGTCGCTACACAGGTGCTGCATGGCTGTCGTCAGCTCGTGCCGTGAGGTGTTGGGTTAAGTCCCGCAACGAGCGCAACCCTTATCATTAGTTGCCAACACGTAAAGGTGGGAACTCTAGTGAGACTGCCTGGGTTAACCAGGAGGAAGGTGAGGATGACGTCAAGTCCGCATGGCCCTTATGTCTGGGGCTACACACGTGCTACAATGGTCGGTACAATAGGTAGCGAAGCCGCGAGGTGGAGCAAATCCTCCAAAACCGATCCCAGTTCAGATTGTTGTCTGCAACTCGACAACATGAAGATGGAATTGCTAGTAATGGCGTGTCAGCATTAACGCCGTGAATACGTTCCCGGGCCTTGTACACACCGCCCGTCACATCATGGAAGTTGGTTTTACCCGAAGTCACTGACCCGACCGCAAGGAGGGAGGTGCCGAAGGTGAGGCTGATGACTGGGATGAAGTCGTAACAAGGTAGCCCTACCGGAAGGTGGGGCTGGATCACCTCCTTTTAAGGACAAGAGCTTGCGTCTTAGGATGCGAGCTTAGATTGAACAAGATGCTTTGTTATCCCACAAATGCGCCTCATGCACATTTCGTCTCCCTCGCACTGTTGAAAGAGTGGGTACATCGGTTGCCGCACTTGGCCTGAACTGGGGGCTTAGCTCAATTGGTAGAGCATCTGATTTGCAATCAGAGGGTAAGGAGTTCGAATCTCCTAGCCTCCAATGCGGTTATAGCTCAGTTGGTTAGAGCGCGACACTGATAATGTCGAGGTCCCAAGTTCAAGTCTTGGTAACCGCACCATCTTAAGAGAGTCCGCTTACCGGACTTAATTGCTATCTTGAAAGTCAGATTGCTTCATATCAGGTATGTATTTTGTGGGACGCTGTAGTTGTTTTATACAGCTACCTCGAGTCTACGAGATGCATACCTTCGAGTAAACTGTTCATGGTGATCAGCCATGGGCAGTAATACGAAAATAAATAGAACTTCAGAGGTTTTCGGCCTTTTGAAGTTCTGGTAAAGCATTTCACTGCTATAGTCAGTG
>JAKBAF010000056.1 GCA_021809305.1 bacterium | reverse complement strand
TCGATGCCAGCTGCGCGAGAGGTAACCTCCCACCGCCTCTCATAGGCGAGTCGAAGATTCTCTCGTCCCATAAGATAGGAGAGGCCGAGCCCTGTATCTCTTACAATAAATGAGTCGAGAAAGGTCGCGATAGTAAGAAGCCTCTTCTTATCAATCCTTCTTGCAAGCGCTCCCCCCTCCAGATGGCAACTTTGCTCAAAGGGGTAAACGGCCCTGCCCGCCCTCCATCCTCCCTTACCAACTACAATCCCAATGAGATCCCACTTACTACCAAGGGCAAAGGCGGCACCAAGATATCCCCTCCCGAGGGAGACCGCGTAGTTATCAGACCTCGTTACCAGATTCTCTTCGATCGAGCGCCCTGCCCCCAGGCCCAGAAAGGTGGAGCCGTTGGTGCTACAGTTGAAGCCGGCGCCACCCTCAAAACCTGCCTCTTTGTAGGCAGTTGTCGCTACCTTACTCCTAAAGTCGACCTCTCGCTCGAGGAGAAGATGAGAGTGAGCCCACGCCTCGCTCTCAAATAGGGGTTCAACCGGCCAGATAAACCCTTCTAGCAAGTGGTTCATTGGCCGTACGGCAACGGGATCGGAGAGCGACTGCTCACTTCCCCAGGGAGAGAGGTAACCCTCACTACGCCCTGCGATAAAGAGCGCCGCCAATCCAAGCCAAAACAGGTGCCGCAGCATCTCTATCCCCTTCTACAAAGTGCTCCCTTATCGCCGATTGCCCCTGTTCTCTAAAAGAGAAATGATTAGCGAGAAATAAGACTACGACTGCTTTTAAATTTATTTTTTCTACCTGCAGAAAATATAATAAAAATTGACATCATTCACGAGACGAACTAAAATTATTAACAAAAAAAACTCTAATTGGAAGGACATGGAAAGAGCAAGCGCCCTCCCTTCACGACCCTTTGGCGGATTGATCGAAGCAGAAACGAGCTACATTTGGCCGCTCCCTACCGAGCTTGTCATCATGATCCTCTCCTATCTTGGCGAATGCTCACTTGCTGCTATTAGTCTTGTCAACCACTCTTTTCTTCAGCTTTGTCTCGAGGACAAGGGGCTAAATAGGGCGCTGAGAAGTCCAGAATCTCCTCGTCTTTGCGCAAAGGAAGATCTTCCTTTTTTTTGCAATCGACGACCAGAATTTTCTACCTTTCTCGAGCAATCTAAAGAGCCGTCGTTTTCACAAACTAGTTACTCCGAGCTAAAACCCCATGTAAAGGCAGCTCTGCAGCTCTCTCTCTCGGAGGGTAATTGGTGTTATAATGGCAGAGATATCTGGTTCTGGAAAGATGCCTGGTGTGGAAGCGAGTTCGAGCCATTCTCTCTTTGGAGATGCGATCAGAAAACCGGGCATGTTGTTAAAGAGCTCGGCTCCAATCCGCTAAAAAAACGCGAGACCTGGCCGCACAACATTCATCAAATTATACCTCTAACCGCGCCCTATGGGCAAAAGGAGGGTCTTGTTGCTTTCTCGCTTTTTACCGATGAGGTTAGAATTGTTAGCTTCGAGCAAGACCTTAGCTGCCCTCTAGCTCCTCGATTTGCTGTTAATCAAATCGAGCCACCCCCGGCTGGGGCAGTGCATTCCGTTCACACGCCGCTATTTCTTCGAAGCGGAGACAAACTTATCTACTTCTACATTGGCGATGATTGTCGCCCGAGTGCACACGTAATAGGCCCAGAAGGAGTAGCCCTACACAAGGGTGAGACGCTTTCTAAAGAGGAGCTTGAGAGCGGTGTCCTTAGAGCTATCTATCGAGGAGATCTCGCTTGGATCTATCTCTCCTTTCCAGCAGTTAAACAAAAAGCGCTTATCTTTAATTTGGAAGAAAAGGGAATCTCAGTGCTCCGCTGCGGCGTACCCCTTCGAAAAGCGAGTGCCTTTTTCGGAGGTAGAGAGGGGACAGAGTGGCTAGCCTGTGCGACCCAAGATAGCATAAAGATCTACCAGACCGATTCTATTGTAGCAGGTTGCGAAGTAGCCTCTATCCCATGGCCTAAGGAAAGACGTAATCTTGATTCACAACAGCTCGTGGGAGCCCAAATCAATGGAAGGGATTTTCTTCTTTTCGCGGACAAAAATAGCTTGTGTATCTTTTCCAAAGATTCCGGAAAGAAGATCACTGAATGGGATTTGGAATATAACACGAGCTGTAACTTAGACATACGCGCCCGCATAGGCTGGTTTGGCCCATTTACCAATCGGTCACCTGCAGTCTTTTTTGGATGTAGCCCCCCTAACTTTCAAGTGTGGGTGCCACACAGACCAAAACAAAGCTATCCCCTTCCTACCCTAGTTGAATCCGATAATTGGCACATGCTTTCGGGCACTTACTACCCCAAACTTCTCCTTTTAACAGAACAAAACGCCATCATCTATTCACCCTTCTTTAAAGATGAGAAGGAGAAGACTCCACTTCAACCAGGAGCCAAAGAGCTACTACCTCCCCATCGAGGCCCTCTTCCCGAGCGGCTCCCAGCAAATTTGCATCCGCCTGCTACCCAAGGAGAGGCCACGCCTACTTGGGTAAAGCTAGCACTAGCTACTAGTCTGATCTTTCTACTCCTTGCTACACCATCGGTCTGGAAACGCATCAGGGCAAGGCCTCTCTCCCCATACAAGCCCTAGAGAAAAGTGCCATTCCATTCCGCCTCTAGGCTAGGCAGCGCAGGCTCTCTAAGGCCATCTACCCAAACGCTAGCTGATGCTCCAAAGGAGATAGTTCGCAGAGCAAACGATCCTGTCGCTGCCACTCCAATCCCAGGGAGGGCCAAGGCCAGCCCAAAGCTTGCAAGCGAGGCGCCAGTAGCAAGCAACTCCTTGCGCTTCGTATATTGATGGTCAGCTATTGCCTCTTTAACTAATTGCATAACCGCCTCATCGCTAATCCGTGGCTCCCCCCTTTGATCCTTCCCTACAAGATCCTTAATGATGGCCACTGCCCTCTTCCCAATAATGGCCTCCAGATCTGCCTCCTTGTCTTTTTTGACAAGGTCGCACATCGGCTCATAGTCGATGCGTTCACCTGACTCAAGGTCACTTGTACCTGCAATGACACGTTGAATCGCCTCTCTCTCCTCCTCGGAGAGCTCCAGCTGGCTCGCTAACCACTGGAGATCAGCCTTTGGGCTGCCTGTATCACAGGCTGAGAGGATCCTCGCCTCATCTCGTCTATGAAGCGCTCTAGAGAGCCCGCTTCCCACATCAGCCACCGCTCGAACATAAGTTCCGTAATCGCCAAACACTTCAACCCGAGCGATATTTTGAATGCCTCTTGCAACGGAGTGCATGGCCTGAACCGTCTCTCCTGCCTCCTCACCAAGGCGCATCCCAGCCCGGAGCAGACGCGCATGGTTAGCAATCCTGTAAGCTCGAGCTCCAAGCTGAAGATCTTTTAACCCCTTTTCAAGCTCGCTGTAGGCGGTGTAGAGGGAGAGAATCTTGGTGGCCTCAACAGCGTAGCGCAAGGAGTCCAACTGGCGCACTTCCTCGACGGCTTTCTGAGCTTCGACAACTTTCTCATGTGCAGAGCGGACAACATCTGCTGCCTCCGAAGGAAGAAAGGATTGAGAGCTCAGATACGCTACACCTGCCTCTGCCTGCCCCATCACCTTGTTGGCGTTGTTATCAACACTCTGGATCCACCTGCTACCAGTCACTCCACGCTGTGCCCATCTATTGAATGTACCTCTTACTGTCGACTCAGTTTTCGCGGTTTCAGTAGGTTCATCAAAGATATCAATTGCAACCTCTTCATTAAAGGCGCTGCGACTCTGCAACGTCGGACCATGGCTAGCAGCAGAGGCTGAAGAAGTATCATATATATAAGCTCTCTCTTCCATAATTATTAAATCTCCCGTATTACAGTGGGCTACTTAATAATTATAGCATTTAAAACTTGGATACGTCTTAAAACTTAATGCTAACTAAACTTAATTACATTTCAACTATTTTTTAATTAAAAATCAGTTGTATTTTAAAGTGATTTACAAAAATTGATCCAATAAATAAAGGCACTACCGAGCCACTAAATGATCTAGCTGCAGCTCTCTCCCTTTCAGGCGAGCCTTACACGGAACGTGGGGTTGGGAGGCAAGAACTAAGAAGAAGGCAGACAAGAAAATTGCCTGGAAGGAAGGGAATAAGACCTGCAATAAGGGTAAATTTGAAGCCGACAAAGAGGGAGAGCCAGAGAGAGCCCAATAAGTAAATAGGAAAATGGCCGATAAAGAGGCTTATAAGAAGGGAGAGACTGCCTGCCCCAAGCCGATAGTAAAGGGCATAGGAGAGGAGGGCACCAGGAAGATAGCCCGCAAGATAGCCGCCCGTCGGACCAAAAAGGTGTACGAGACCAGCACCTCCTGCGCTAAAGACAGGGGCGCCGAGAGCTCCCTCTGCAAGATAGGTAAGTATGGCAAGGGTTGCCATTTTAGGGCCGAGGAGGGGGCCGTAAAGAGCGGCCAGGGTACAGGTTAAGACAATTGGAACTGGGGTAAAGGGCAGCGGAAGAACAACCTGCGCGGTAAGGGCAAGAAGGCTTGCAGCAGCCAGCAGTGTTGCAAGCAATTGGAGAGGTCCAGACGAGATGATAGGCGATGCATTGCGTCTTGCAGTAGAGCGAATCGATAAAGGTATGGCTGTCATGGCAATCTCTCTTAGATTAAAGAAATAAATAACATTCGATTGTATGGCAGAGCTCCTTAGCTCCGGGAAAGGTAACCTCCGCTGCAGCCTGTCGCAGCGGCCACCACCTGGCATCTGAGATCTCTTGTGCTTCAAGTTGAAGGGTTCCAGCGACCTCAGCAAGAAAGTAGGTCACCTGTTTTTTTTGAATACCCTCTTCGTGGCGGTAGTCGTAGATCTCAATAAGCGGGGGTGTGGCAATGAGATGTCGAATATCGAGCCCCGTCTCTTCCTTAAGCTCACGCTCAGCCGACGCTGACGGCGACTCTCCGGTATTTGGGTGGCCCTTGGGAAAGCCCCACCAGTGGCCCCTTTCCCCGCCCTCTTTCTTGACGAGCAAGACAAACCACTCACCGCCCTCCTCTCGAAGAGGGATGATGCCGAAGGCCTCTTCAAGGGCTGCCCTAATCAAAGAAACTACCCCTGAAAGCGAGAGAGGGCGATGCAGGAGTTGTGACCCCCAAACCCGAAGGAATTTTTAAGAGCCACATCGATTGTAACTTCTCGCGCCGTGTTTGGAATGACATCCAAAATAAGTTCAGGGTCAGGATTGTGATGGTTGATTGTCGGGGGAAGAATGCCTCGGTTAAGGGAGAGTATTGTACAGATAAGCTCTAAAGCACCAGCGCCACCTAGGGCGTGGCCAATCATTGACTTGATGGCGTTGACACAGGGCTTCTTGGTTTGATTGCCAAAGACATTAAGTAGCCCGCGCAGCTCAGCCTCATCGCCAAGCTTAGTTGAGGTCGCATGAGCATTAACGTAATTAACTCGCTCCTTAGACACATGCGCATCGCGCATTGTCGCCTCGATGCATTTGGCAATGCCAGATCCATCTTCGCGCGTGCTTGTCATGTGGAAGGCATCACAGCTGATACGCCCGCCAAGATACTCTGCATAGATACGAGCGCCGCGCTTTTTGGCGTGCTCTAACTCTTCAAGCAGGAGGACACCTCCTCCCTCGCCAAGGACAAAACCGTCGCGACCCTGGTCCCATGGCCTCGAGGCCTCTTTAGGGGATTCATTGCGCTCCGAGACGGCTTTGCAAGCAACAAAGCCCGCAAGGCAAACTCTCGTTTTAGACCCCTCAACACCGCCCGCCAAGATAAGATCCGCTGTGCCGTTGCGAATATGATCAGCCGCAGCAATAACGCTATAGCTGCTCGTGGCACAAGCCGTAGAGATCGAGTAGTTGGGCCCTTCAAAGCCGACATCGATTGCGAGGAGAGCGCCTCCCATATTCGTGATGATGTAGGGGACAAAGAAGGGGGTAACCCTTTTTGCGCCCTTTTCTGTTAAAACATTGACGGTGTCGGAGTACATCGTCATGCCTCCCATACCCGAACCAATAAGGACACCACAGCGCTCAGGATTGAGTGATCGCAGGGCATCTGCCCCAAGCAGTCCCCCATCTTCAAGAGCGCGTTTGCCGGCATAGACGGCATAGGTCAAGAAGGGATCGCCGCGCCGCTGAAGCTTTTTGTCGACGTAGTCGCCGGGCTGAAAGTCTTTGACCCACGCAGCAAAACGCGTAGGAAGATCATCACAGGCAAATTCTGTGATCGGCTCAACGCCGCTATCACCTTTGAGAAGGCGATCGAAAAAGACATTGATGTCCGTTCCAAAGCACGAGACCAATCCCATTCCCGTAACAACAACACGTCTTTGACTCATGAGCCCCCTCTAGTTATAGAGATATTGCCAATCAATAAAGCAAACTACTATCAATCACTGGCTGCCAGTATATTTTCGATCCTCAATAAGCGCAACTTCAGATGAAGGAAAAGTGGCGCCCATCAGACGAAAGACCATTTGATGAGAGGGCTTTCGCGGGCAACGCTTCCGCCCCTCTCAAGAAGCAAACTCTCCTGCCTCCTCTGAGGTATCAAGGCCGAGCTCAACAAGCTTTGCCTGCTGCCAAACCCTCTCTAGCTGGTAGTGCTGCCTAAGCGAGGGCACAAAAAGATGGACCACCACCTCCCAGCCATCGATAACAACCCAGTCCCCAGATTCAAGACCCTCGATGAGAACGCCCTTCTCGCCTGACTCGCTGAGCTCATCTTCAATAGCCTTAGCCATTGCAATAACGTGGCGCTCGACGTGCCCTTCTGCGATGAGAAAGTAGTCGGTCATGGAGGAGAGACCCCTAACATCGAGAGCAATGATGTTAAAGCCTTTCTTATCATAAACTACCTGAGCGAGCTTACGAAGAAGTTCTAATGAAGATAATGGCATCTCTCTCTTTCGCTAAATTTAGAGCTCGCCTCTCATGTGTTACTCGGCTGCCTTCGAAAAAAGGCAACCTCGCCATGAGAAGTGGCTTGTAGAAAACGTAAGCAATAATACCAAATCTCTCGGATTAAACGCTAACAATAGAGATTATGCTTGGCAATATAGTCGAGAACGCTCATCGGAACAAGAAGGCCACAGTAGCGGCCGTCTTTTAGTCTCTCACGAATTTTGGTCGCACTGACCTCGAATAAAGGCGTACTGATATACCCATCTTTTAGAGCAGCATCGAGTATAGGATCACCTGTCCGCGGGGCATCCGTTGCAGCAATGAGTCTGCGACCCACAAGAGGCGAAGCTAACTTAATAACTTCTCTAGCCTCTTTCCATGAGGCAAACCCTATAGCCGTCTCGTCACTAAGCAAGAGACGAAGTTCTGATCTCTCCTCTCTTTTGCGTAAAAGAGCCAAGATCTCCTGCAAAGCGTCGATCGTGTAGGAGGGACCCTCTCTCTTGATTTCAAGGTCGATGACTCGAAATCCAGGGATTGCGCTGCAAGCAAGCTCGGTCATAGCAAGCCTATGCTGGGCGGTAGCGGATGTTCCCAAGCGGCTAGGAGATCTCCCTGCGGGGCAGAACCAGACCTCGTCAAGCCGAGCCGCCTCCATCAGCGCAAGCGCCAAATTGAGGTGCCCAAGATGGATAGGATCAAATGTTCCGCCATAGAAGCCGATCCGGACCTCATTTCCGGCCCCATCACCCTTCAACTCAGCCATATTCCTAC
>JAKBAF010000055.1 GCA_021809305.1 bacterium | reverse complement strand
TATTGCTGAGTTGGATAATTAAATTTACATAGCGACTTGTAGGAAGGCACTGCTATCTCAGGGCGCTTTCATGAGAATTGCTTGATAAAGCACTCGCGTTAAATTTCGGCCGCCCTATGGGTTGCATCATGTCTATCAAGAAACGAGAGGGGCTCTTTGGCCATCAATTGGTTAAGCATTAGGTAAGCCCTCAAAAAGCCATGGCAAGCAAGCTTCTTCTTGACTCTACACCAGTACGAGCAGATCATGCTTAAGCATGAACCTTGCAGTGGTAAATAGGTTTTTTATAAAAGTGTAAGTCATGTCCTGGCACAGACATGTAAGCCATGTGTTGACACTATACACGTCATCGAAGCCCCACATCGGTGAGCTCTAGCCAGTCCGATTATGTCGCTACTATTGCACAATAGGGCATGCCTTCTGAATTAGGGGGATCTTTGCATCGTTGATGGGCGGTTGGACTTAACCAAGACGTAATGATCGGGTGTGAACTTGCTGGATTTTGACGAACTCTTCAGCTTACTCCAAACTAGTGATGAAATGGATCGTATTGAGGCGAAAAGAGCTTTGGAGGGAATTGGGAAGAATTGTCTTGAAACCGTGGCTGCCTTTAGCAATGAATCAGACCTTAGTGGAGGATACATTCTGCTTGGTGTTTCAAAAAATAACAAGGGGGCAAGGTCATCGTTATATCGTCTAGTTCTGTAGCCGAGTAGTTAAGGTTAAACTCGCAAGCCAGGGCGTTCGGTACACTCATAGATGAAAAAGCAAAGATAATTACGAGGTTCCTAATGAACCGCTGCTCGCGTATATTCTTGTTAATCGCCTTGATAGAGAAGATAAAAAACATTGTGGCATCCTTTATCGGGCTGTCACAAGCCTAAGCCAGCGGTAAGTCGGCCTCTTTTAGCTCGACTATCTAGTTGGCCCTTCTAGGGAAAAACCGAATTAAGCTCTTGCATCATGACATTGCCGGATGCGACTGCTGCTTCGATCACCAATTTCACAGTAGCATTGTCAACCTTGAGCGTTTGGAGCGCGAGCTGTGCATTGCTCACTTTGCCCATTTTTTTGAAAAGATAGTCACCCAGTATCGAGCTCTCATCTCTTGTGGTTGGTAGTTTAATTACCCTGATGTGATCGCCTGCTTGTTGATGGGGAAGAACAGCTTCTCCCTTAGCCGAGCGTTGAAGGTGCTCACTGAAGAATGAATAGAAGTCGAGCAACACCGTAGTATGGAGATTCCCTCTATCATAATCGATGAGAAAGCGGAGTGGACTAAATGCGTTAAATAACGCTATCAGAGGCTTGTTCGCTTTGCCAACGTTCCCTTTGATCTCCAAACCGACCCGGATATTAGTTGCCCATATCATGTGGTTAGCGTGCGACTGGCTGATGCCAGCAAGATCCTGAAGGATTGATGGATTTGAAATCGAGTCTGCATTGATTTGAGCGACATCTGGATTCCGTAATTTGTCTCTCATTCGGCCAGGAGTGGCGGTGATAAGTCCCCCTTCAGGGCTAAAGACAATCAATTTTGGATCTATCAACTTCATTCGAACAGCATTGCGCTTAAACCATCGTCCTTCCGCGTCAGTGCCCTCTCCTAGGAATGAAAACTGTCCAATATTTTGGTTGCTTCTGAGCAGAAAGATAAGATTTGGTTCCGGAAGATAAATTCCGTTGGGAAAGACTTTTGCTACCGCGCACCGTATCTTCATGTCCATGGGAATTCCAAAGCGAAGAACACCACAACGCTCACTTGGCGCTAGTTGATATCCCGTGCTCAGCATATGAGGGAGACAGCGATTGCTCTCTTGAAACGTATTGATGAGTTGATCATATCTACTGAAAAGACCTAGTTCGTGCGTTCGCATCGCTAAAGAGTCAGAGTCGAGAAGGGCGATGTAGGTGGGGGCGGATGGGGCTCTGCTTCGAAAGCGGGCGATACACGCTGTGTTAAGAACCGAATCGTTGATGCGCTGTCGAATTCTCTGGTAGGGTATTTGAGAGCGAAGGTTATCAAATGGTTGTTGACCCTCCTCGATCGCGTTAATTACCGCTCTTCCACTGTCGGGGCATCGACTTTTCAGTAGTAGATATGCCTGTATACCATTGAGTAAATCTTGTGTTTCAAAAAAATATTTCGGTGCTTTTGCGGGTTTGGCTGTCTTTTTTTTGCTCGGTTTCTTCTGTTTTAAACTAAAACCAAGCCCTTCGAGCGTGGCCTTTTCCTCTTTTGCACATTCCCTTGGTGTCCATACTGGTATCCAAAAAAAGCCAAATGGCTGGACAGCGATTTCCTCACCCCCCGTGAGGCTTTGTTTGGTGAGGTCCTCTACAAAGTTAATGAAGTCAACGTTTCGTTGTGATTCAAGAGAGCGCGGTCGATTGAAACCTATCACAACAGCTATTCGTTGTTTTACCTCGATTATAGAAGCTAACAAGCCATTGCCAAATGCCTCCCTCCTAATGAGATTGATCAGTCTCTTATATCCCTCATCTTGAGGTCCTTTTGGAGGAATCGACGGGATGTTGATGAGATAGACGGGTCTTGTTTCCTGTTTTAGCGGTACTGGCATTGATTGCCCTGGCTTGCGAGGAAAGAAATCCTCCACGCCAAGTTTTGGGCTACTTCCCTTCTTCTTAAAACGCCATGGAAAATGCTCGATCAATCCCGTGGTATCAGCTATTGGTTGATTGGGTTCCATCTCATTTTCATAGAAAGCCTGAAACCAACTCGCATGATTGTACATTCTTCTCTCGATGAGAGGTAATAGCGCTAGGCGTTGGTCTTCCATCTTACAGGCCCCGGTTATTCAAAAAGAAAGCTTAGCTGGAAATCTTTACTTCATCAAGCAATAAAAAGCTATCGTTGAAGGAGCGAGATTCTGCGCCGTCAATGGTAAGTGTTATGGAGTTGGGAGTAACACCTGAGCCGCCTATTTCTTGCTTCGAGTCCCTTGCGGGCAGCGAATTTATCTGGTCGCAGGGGCGGTCCCTGAATACAGAACATGTATTTAAAATAGGGTCTGTTAAGCCAACGAAGAGAGGGATCACCATCCATAGGCCAGGGGAAGAACCCCTGAGGTACGAAAGGGCAGACCGGCGCCCTCGTAGAGTATCTGTGATTTCGGATGGCTCAATTGCTATAAAATGGTTCCAAGGACACTCCCTGCAGCAGGGGTGGTTTGAAATAGGCCGTTTTAACGGGACGCAATGGGTGAGTGAGTATGAGAATAGAGATAGTCTTGGTGGGTATCCGCGTATCGTTTCCTTTTCATCTACTGTTCCACAGTTCTGCTTTGTTTTTGGAGAAAATCATGAACAATCAGGATGCATCGTCTATCGTAAAGGACGCGATGGTTGGCAAGGTGCGAAGAGATTCGACGCTCCGCGCCTGAAAGACTCAAGCTGTTATCACCGGTTATCGATGTGTGAGTGGCAGGGTAAGAACTATCTACTGGCGCTTGTTGCTCGGGAAAGCAGCAAGAGCAGGCAGCCTGATTATCCTATTTACGAGCAGGAATTGAGCATCCACGATACCAGCCCAGGTCAGACGACCTCATTCAAGAGTATTATTCTTCCAGACGCTAGAAAGATTGATGACATCTATTGTATTCCAGTTGAAGATTCTCTTGTTCTAACTTGGCAGAAAAGCATGACATTAATCGTCACGAGACAAGCGTAACTCGCATACTTATCACTCCTGAATGGAAAGTTAAGGTGGTAGCTAGAGCTTCCCCAAATATTTTTGGTGTCACCACGTACTTTGTAGGGGCTTGTGTCAGGAATGGTGAACTCAACGAAGTGTGGAAGATGTATGGCGACCCTCGATTTTTCACCTCTCGGTTGTTTGCTCCTGCATCATTGCCACCAAGCCCACCACTGACCGCAGCCGACCTCATAAATCAACCGTTACCCAATCGTGAACCTGTGCGCTCTTGTAGATTGATCGGCTTTGCAATGCTCCTCATTAGCCTCCCCCTTCTTATGAAGTCGTCTCGAGGAAATCCGAAGTGGATAAAATGGACCTCTGGCTCAATTGCTGTTGGAACGAGCGTGGGAAACATTCAATGGTTCAGTTCTTACAGAGATGACAGCAAACATAAGGCATTTATATGTTGTTTTGTTCTATTCAACGCCACGGTCTCTGTGATAGGAGCAGGTCTGCTATATTACGCCTCGCTTGAAGCGACCCGTAAGATAGGCTATGCGATCGCTTCGATGAGCCTCGCCTTAGGAATCTGGATGGTACCAGTACCCTTCGTCACTCCAACCCCTCATACTTCAAGTAACGCAGAAGCTTTTAACTCAAGCAAGGCCGAACCTCTTAACATTGTTCTTCAGGTTACAGAATCGCGTTCGTGAAGGGCTTCTTCTGGCCAATATCCAGTCCTCGGCTGGGGAATATAGGCGCATCATCAAAACACAGCAAAATCCAATGTATCTTTGGTTCTATGCGTGGTTCGTTATAAAATGAAAATACTGTATAATCCTTCTTCATGGAATTAACCACACATTGTTCTTTACCTACCCTTCAATCTTTGCCACCAGAAGCGTTGGCACATATTTTTGGATTTTTAAGCCCAAAAGAACGTGCGACGGTCGCTGGTGTAAATCGATTATTTCAGCAAATAGCTGACGATCCTCATTATTGGACAAAGTTGATCCGTCGAGCATTGGGCTCATCTTCGGAAGCAATACATGGCGATCGCAAATGTTTCATGAGAATGCTCTCCAACCTCTATGGCACAACTGAGCCGACCATCGCTCTTATTGATAGAGATTCCTTGAGCAAGGAGGTTGCCTGGTCGCAAAGAATTTTTCCCTGGGTCCGCCTACAAATAACTAAAATAGAAGGTCAAACTGAATTAGTCCCCATTCAAAAAATGAAAAATGGGCTGCAGGTCCTGTCAAGACAGGGGGACAAGTTACTAGAGTACGAACGGCCTGGTTTCTACCCTACACGAGTCTTCCCTCTTTCCTGCGGCTCAATAGTTATTGGCTGGTTCGAATCTAAAATAGGTTCATTCAGGCAATATGGACGGCTTGAAATAGGCCATTTTAATAGGACACAGTGGGTGAGTGAGTATGAGGAGGACAATGTTTTTAAAAGCCGCTACTTTGGCGAGGTTTTTTCATTTCCCTCTATCACCCCTCGATTTTATCTCGTTTTTGGAGAAGGTGGCAGACGATCGGAGTGCACGGCTTATCGTAAAGAGGATGGTGGTTGGCAACGCGAAGATAGATTTTACCCCCCGCAGTTAGAACAGTGGTGCCAATATCGCCGGCTATCGATGTGTCAATGGCGCGATAAGAGCTATCTTCTAGCACTTGTTCTAAAGGAAAGCGCGCCTGGTGCAATGGCTTATGAAAAAGAACTGAGAATCTACGATCCTAGCCCGGGAGAGACAACCACGTTCAAGAGTATCTCTCTTCCTGGCGTTAACCGGCATGATGAGGTTATACCCGCCATTGTTCCAATCGATATCTACCCTATTCCAATCGGTGATTCGCTACTTGTCAACCTAGCACAGAACGATACCGTAACTCGCATCCATATCACCTCTGAGTGGGAAATTAAAACTGTAGCCAAAGCTTCACTCAAGGTTTTCGGAGTATCCACAGAATTTGCAGGTGTCTTTGTGGGGGATGGAGAATTTAATGAAGTATGGTGGGAGCGAGGAGACTATCAATTTATTGCTACTCGCTTGTTTGAGCCTGCCACCTCACTCCCAAGCTCACCATTGGCCCTCTCTGACTTTAAAAACATATCGTTGCAAAACCCACCTTTATGGCACTACCGGTTGATCAGCTTTGGGATGTTCCTCATTAGCCTCTCTTTTCTTGTTAAGTTATCAAGAGGGAATCCCAAATGGATCAAGTGGACCTCTACCTCAATGGCTGTTGGAGTGGGCATGGGAAGTATGCGATGGCTCACTACTTTCAAGCGGAACGAGCAAATTAAAAGCATATGTTGGTTTTCTTTATTTAGCGGTAGCGCGGTTCTAGTAGTGGGTCTGCTATATCAGTCTTCGCTTGAAGTATCACGAAAGGTAGGTTATGCGACTGCCTCCTTAAGCCTCGCTCTAGGGATTTGGTCAGCACCCATGCCGTTTTTCACCCCGACCCCTCGTGTATCAGGCAGGACTGAGCCTTTTAAGATGGCTCTTAAGGTCACAGAATCGATCTCGTGAAGAGTCCTTTCTCAACAAGATACAAACGCTTGTTGGCCACCGAGAATTCAGGTGTCAAGCGACACCAGATAGTAACCCCTAACAAAGGGGGCGGTATGGGAGCGTGATAAAATCTCCACGAACTTAAGAAGTCCCTTAATGTCGGATGGCTAAGGTCCTATGGCCTTAGCGTTGATCCGTCAATAACTAAGATGGAAGGCCAAGAAGTTGATCGCGCGCCATATGGGATGACGGACTGGGTACGCCATTTCAGGTAGCTCAAGGGTCCCTAAGACGTCTCGAAAATATTCAAATTTACGTTCGCATTAATTAATTCGACGTTAAGATTTCTGCCACTTTAGTCAGCTCCATGCAATGTGCAAACATGGCGCACCAAACAAAGGAAGAGCCTAATGTTAGCCTATCGTCCGGGATACGCCCCGGGACAGCCCGGGTTCCAGAGAAATGCATTAGTGGCCGAGATTGCGGACTTCACACCGCTTCCAGATATGAGTGGAATCGATCCGTGTCCCATACCGCATGTCAATCACACCTTGGTAGTCTATAAGGGTCACCTAGGACTTTGGAAACGAAGACAGGAACTTTATACAAATACCCCTCCTCACCAGTGGGAGTATATCAAACTTACAGGCGCCGTCCCCCACGAAGAAACAGATCCGGTAAGGCGGGACGGGACGACTACACAGGACTGGAAACTCATCAAATGGGCAATTTTTCTCACTGTATCATCATTAGCCTCGTTAGGAATTTACCGTTTCGTGGAACTTAAATATTTCAAAACATGGAAGTAAAATGGAAGAGTTAGACCGTCTTAGTGATCCCATCCCAGTTTTGGACCTTGCTCCTGTATATCATCGCCGGATCCCTCATGATCTGAAGGAGCGCCCAGAGGGGGACAATTGCGCAGAACGAATAGATTACTATGTATTAAATCACCCTCTTTATCACCACACGGCCACTCAGGTTGTGGTAAAAGGGAGTATCGTGGCGACTGGAGCTAGCGGAGGGGCCGCGGCCGGGATGATAGCAGGGAGCTGTGTTCCCGTTGTTGGAACGGTAATTGGCGGTATTGCCGGCGCCCTAGTGGGAACGGTTGGAGGATCTCTGTGGATGCATTATCAATGTAAAAATATAGAAGAAGCTGGATTTTCTCCCATCCCGGAGGATGAAAGACAACACCGATTGGCCGTGGATTTGGTGGCAAATTTGATACGGGAAATGGAGAGAGACGAGGTGATGCTCTCTTATAAATGCCCAATATCGTACGAACCATTGCTTAATCCGGTTTTCCTTCCAAGTGGATACACATATAACCGTGAACAAGTTAATCAAAATATCAAATACCAGTTGGGTTGCGCAAACAAACTAAACGTTAAGCTTGATCAGCCCCTATTTACGGAAGATGAAGTCACCTATGATGATCAAGGGACGCCATATAAAATAGATCAGGTTATGCCGTGTCCTTTTTGGGAGGTAGCTAAACGAGGGAGGGTGAAGTTCTTGCTCGAAAGAGACAAAGAGTCTATGGACAGTGC
>JAKBAF010000054.1 GCA_021809305.1 bacterium | reverse complement strand
TCGCCTACCTCAGGCGTCTCTGGTGCAAGATACTCATCAATCAAGCCTTGGAATGTCGGACAACCGTTAAGCTCAATCGATAAATGGGTGTGAGGCTCTGTGCTGTCCGTATCACCGTCAATTTCATATCCATCTGGCGTACGACCAACGATATGCCAGGTGGTGGTGAAGAAGGGATAGGCGCCAGCTAGTCTGTTTAAAATGGGCAAAAGGAACTCGTGTGGGTCTTGCTGACCTGTTAAACCCACGCGCTGCATCCCCGCACTAGCCTCATAGACGGCCTTTCGCAATTGTTCTAATGCGGCACGCTCTCTTGCTCCGCCCAGTATCCGGCCAAGAGGCCCCAAAATTGCCTGGCTCTCCTCCCTCGGTTGCACCGCAATCCACTCGCCGAGCTCCGGAATGCAAAAGAGCATCTGAAGAGTCGCGTTCATGTAACAAGTATTTCCGATATTTATTATCCCTTTTGGTACACCTTCGAGCGGATTTTGGTGGAAAGGGACGACTTTGATCTGAGGGGTCCCTTCTCGCTCCCGTTTCTCAATTGGTAAGGGAGGCAGGCGCTCGTCACCCCCCTCTATCAATTTAGCCACAAAAACCTCTTTTGCGCCCTGAGGGTGCGACTCCATGTAGAGAATTCGGCGAGGTTCTCCGATAGGTCCGAGATCTGCACTCTTTACAATAGCACCCTCATTTGAACGGTAGAGTGAAGCTCGCCGTTCAAAAAGCCCTGCGGCTATATCTAACTCCGCCTCTCCATAGAGGTAGCCTTCATCCCTCAGGCAGGCAAAGTAACGCTCTAAAAGAGGATCTTTTTTTTCTAAATCGGCATAAATTGATTCGATCTTCTCCTGATATCCCTCCAAAATGGTCCATATGTTTTTTAGCTTACTATCTTCCTTAACACTTGTTCGAGCATTCTCTTTTATAAATTTCCCCACTCGGCAACGCTCGCTTTGATACAATCTCTCTACCCCCTCGGGACAATCCAACCAGTACCCATGCTTTTTATATCGTTTCTTAGGCTTGAACTTCTGGCACAGTAGAAGGGACATAAATTCCGTAAGCTTCTGACTCTTGCACATGGCCTTATAGTACTCCCAAAAGGCTGCAGCCACCCCCTCTTTTGCAGCGAGATACCCCTCTTCGCATTTCCGCATATTCGAAATAAATCGGTTAATTTCAACCGTCTTACCCTCTCTCTCAAAGTGAGCCTTTAATGCAGCACCAGTTGGTGTGATGGGAGGCATGGCAAGCTCGTGCAAAAGAGCACGAATCTTTTCACTCACAAATTTTCGCCACAACTCATCCTTTGCGCAGGCCACTTCAAGCGAGGTTGCAAAGTGTGCGCGCAGGCTGCTATCGCCTAGCTCAATTGGCCGCCAGATAAATCGCTTAAATTTATCATCCCATGATCCAAGGAGCGCATGTAATGCAGAGACGCCATCATCACGTGCGCCTCGCAGAACGTAGCGCTCCCCATCGACTGTCAAGTGCGAGCCCCTCCCTAGCTCTACCCTCTCTTCGATGCGCGCAAGTGGTGATGAGAGACAGGGAAGGGGAAGCGAGAGGCGGGTGCGCGATGACATGGCCTCGGCGTGTGGAATTTGGGTAATTCGAAACTGAAATTGACGACGCTCGACCTTGCGGAAGGCCCAGAGTAGGCTAAAGCGTGGAATCAGTGACTTAAATTGACTGCCGATAAGCTTTTGAAGGCTAGCATGTAAGGGGGAGGCTATCGCCTCCCATCCCGTCTCCTTGCACCACTCCATAAATTCGCTGCTGTGTGAAAGGGCTCTAATTAGCTTTGAGGCCACCCTCCCCTTATCATCTAACCACTGCCCCTCTTTCATCTTAGCAATCAGATCGTGAGGAGCAGGTCCTCCTTTTAGTCCTCTGCAGAGCTCTACTACTTCAGCCTCTCCAATGGTATTAACGAGGGAGAGCTCCTCTTCTATATTGCGCTCAGCCGATGTCTTATTTGCGAAGGCATAGACAAAGACAATCTTTTTCTCCTTCCACTTTTGACGGAATTGGTCGGCTAGCCATTCGCCTCCCCCTCTTTCGCGCAACTTCTGGTAGGCTTGGGGTGATTTTTTTTTCAACTCCCTCGCAAAGTCTAAAAAAAGCGGATCTTTCTTGTTAATAAGAGCCGCAAAGAGTCGTTCAGCCGCATTTACGATCTTGCTTTCAGCGTCACGGGTCTTTTGATTGAACTCTGCCTTCACTTGGTATAAGTAAAAAATATCTCCCAAATAAAGCAGATCAAAGAGTTCTATCCCATCTGGACACGCCTTATCGCCCACAATGTAGCCATCGCGCTCAACATAGGAGAGGTTATACTTCCCCTCGACATCCTCTCGCTTAGCAACGGCCTTAGAGGAGTCCTTTGTCTTCCCTACCCATGGAAGAGGCAAGGCGCCCACTTCTCCCTGACGAATAAGAGTGGTGCTAAGACACCTTTGAAACTGTCTGTGCAAGTTCGCAATCAGATCGAAGGTCATGAAGTACCACTGCCCACCCATGTGGAAGTAGTGGCACCCAGAAGCGGGATCGACGATCTCCCCTTCAAAACAGTGCAGCAAAGGGTACGGAGTAGAGCGCTTTTTATTTTCATTAAAGCGAAACTTGATCTTTCCAATTGCGACAGCAAACTCACGCGCATCTTGATTGTCTCTCGACCGCACTAGAGCTGGAATCAACTGGAAACGCGCGATCACCTGCGAGGCGGTCTTGAAGGTGGTCCAGTGCATCTTATTTGTTGCTTCCCGTTCAGCACTCTTTCGACTGATGAGGCTTGAGTGCAGCGAGTAGCTTGTGGCATTGAAGTAGTCATCGACTCGCCGCGGAGCGCAAAAACGCAACGCGGTTTCATGGGGGTAGCGGGCACGGAATGCGATCCAGAGCTGCTGCAAAAGCTGCTCATTTAACGAAGGAACGAGATCTGCCTCCACCTCTTTCACTGTCTCCCAAAAATGCAAACTCTCGGAGGCCATTTCCTCCCCATTCCCGGAGACTCGGCCAAGCTCGCTGAAGTGGTTCAATACAAGGGTCGTCTCATGAGGCGAGAGCTGCTCTTGAAGCTTCACTCCCCCCTCGAGAATTGCAATTGTTCGGTCAGCAAGAAGGGCCTTCATCTCCTCCGATACAACCCTATCGGGGCGGATGGAGCCCTTTATGGTCTGAACAAGAGCTAAAGCCTCCCCAGAGGCAAAAGGCTTCTCACCCTTTGCCGTCTTCTTCTGCTTCTGTAGGGTCGAGCCGAAGAGGGGTCGGCTACTCGTCTGGAAAATATCCGACTCGCCCAAAAGCCGAACGGCAATCAAGCGAGGAAAGCTGAAGCTGCGGTAGGGGGTGAGAGCCTCCCAAGCTCGATTTGTTGCAAGGCAGAAGAGGTCAAAGAGGGCTACCTCTTCCGCCTCCTGTGGCAGGAGATAACGAGCAAAAAAGATCAGATGGTCTCTGCGTACCGGAGTTAGTTTTGAAGGGGCTCCCAGTGACTCAAAAAACTGCTCAAAAACCGGACGATTTTTTTCTATGGTTCGATCGTAACCTAAGCAAGAAAAGCCCTTATTTTCGCTCGGTATCCACTTCTCTTTGCTCTGCGAGCATTTAATTTTTCGAAATTGATAGCACGTTGCATGGTCTCTACTGATTTTCCAGTTGTAGCTAGCTACCACTCGCCTGATAACCCATTTGATCCTTTGCTCCTCTGAGGCCTCCTCCCACCCCGCTTTATCTTCACTGCTAAACGTTGCCAAAATGCGTTCGTGGTCTAGGCGATGTATGGTTGTGGCGGGCCACTTATCACCAGCGTATCGTATCTCACTCACGCTAACCTCCGATTTTATTAATAATTAATAAATTCTTTTCCGATTGGCTAGGATTGTCAAGGAAAATTCGAGGAGCATCCCATCCTGTAAAGGGCAATTGACCAAAACAAAACATGCATGAGGGTTCTGCTCCTCCAAAAAGCTTAAAGGAGACTCACCTTGACAGGAGGATGAGATCGGAGCTACTATTAATGAAATTGTTGAATGGTGGCTCCTATGGCGAAGCTTGGACTTCAGGATCTTGAGCTTAAAGACAAGAGGGTGCTCGTCCGGGTAGATTTTAATGTACCGCTTGATGAAAACGGGCACATTACAGACGAGACCCGCATCACAGCCTCACTCCCCACACTACGCTACATTCTCAGCCAGGGAGGTAAGCCCATCCTGATGAGCCATTTAGGACGGCCCAAGGGGGTGCGCAACGAGAGACTCTCTCTTAAACCCTGCGCCGAAGCTCTCTCTTTCTACCTAGCCATTCCCGTCCACCTAGCACCGGACTGCATTGGACCTCTGGTTGAGAAGATGGCCCAAGAGATGGGCCAAGATGAGGTCCTCCTCTTAGAGAACTTGCGCTTTCATCGCGGAGAGGAGCATCCAGACGAGGAGCCGGGATTTGCGGGTCAGCTTGCAAAGCTTGGAGATGTCTATGTCGATGACGCCTTTGGAACGGCGCACAGGGCCCATGCATCAACTGTCGCTTGCGCGAAACTCTTCCCGACCACAGCCGCCGCCGGCTGCCTCTTAGCAGCAGAGCTTCGCTTTCTCGGGGAGGCACTGCTCCACCCAAAGCGCCCTTTTGTGGCTCTCATCGGTGGAGCTAAGGTCTCAACCAAACTTGGGGTCCTAAAAGCGCTCTCTCGCAAGGTAGATACTCTGCTCATTGGCGGCGGCATGGCCTACACCTTTCTTAAAGCCCGCGGAATCGAGGTCGGAGGCTCTCTTGTTGAGGATGATGCCTTGGATCAAGCAAGACTTATTATGGAAGAGTGCCTCAAATCTGGGGTCACCCTCCTGCTACCAGAAGACCTTGTGATCGCGGCTGAATTTAAAAATGAGACTTTAGCCGAAATCGTACCGACTCGCGAGGGAATTCCCAAAGGGTGGCAAGGGCTCGATATTGGACCCGCAACGGTAAGAGGCTGGATTCCCCTACTCAAAGCGGCAGCCACTATCTTTTGGAACGGCCCTGTTGGCGTCTTCGAATTCCCTCAATTTGCAAGAGGTACCTTTGAGATCGCTAAAATTTTAACTGAGTGCGATGGTATCACTATCGTCGGCGGAGGCGACTCCCTGGCGGCAGTTAATGCATCAGGCCTTGCCGATCAAATCGACCACCTCTCTACCGGGGGAGGAGCAGCGCTAGAATTCATTGAATATGGCCATCTGCCAGGTGTCGATGCCCTGACTGACATAGAGCGATGTTAATGATTCTTTATACTCTTGCTCAATAGGCTTACGCAGGATATACTCCTTGATTTCCAGGGTAACCTTATGAGCTAAGATGACCCGTGAAGCGACAAAGGTCTTGAGCCGCATGCGGACCCTCTTCTGGCCCGTGCACGGTTATGAACTTCGAAAGTTCATTCCAATGCTGCTAATGGCCTTTTTCATCGGCCTCTCCTACAACGTCCTCCATAATGCCAAAGACTCCCTCCTTCTAACTGCACCCGGCTCCTCTGCAGCAGCCATCCCCTTTGCCAAAGTCTGGGCGATGTTTCCCATGGCCATCCTCATCGCGTCACTCTTTGTCAAGTTATCCGGCCGGTACTCATCTGAGAAAGTCTTCTACCTTATGATGTCGATCTTTCTCACCTTCTTTGTCCTCTTCGCCTTTGTGCTCTACCCTCTTCGAGATTTTATTCACCCCCACCAAACGGCCAATTATTTAGAGCAACACCTCCCGGAGGGTCTTAAGGGGCTGACGCTCATCATTCGGTACTGGAGTTTCTCTCTCTTCTATGCCATGTCAGAGCTCTGGGGAACCACCTGCCTCACTGTCCTTTTCTGGGGCTTTGCCAACGACGTAACGAAAGTTGGTGAGGCAGCGCGCTTCTATGGCCTTCTCTCTCTCGGAGCCAACTTCTCCTCCGTCTGCGCAGGCCAGATCACCTTTCACATGTCAAAGCGCGCTTTTAACCCCTCTTGGATCATAGGAGTCGATCGCTGGCACCAGTCGCTTATCCTTCTCACGCTTGCTATCTGTGTCTCCGGACTCATCGCAATGGCACTCTTCCGCTGGCTCAACGTCAAGGTGATCTGTAAGAGTTTAGAGCCCCTTCGCGCAGCCGAAAGAGCCGCTGCTAAAATGCACTCAAAGCCCTCCATCCAAGCCAGCATAGCCTATCTCGCCAAATCGAAATATCTTATCTCAATTGCCGTCGTCGTCTTCGCTTACAACGTCTGCATTAACTTAGTTGAGGTCCTCTGGAAGCATCAGGTGCACAACCTCTACTCTGATCCCAACCTCTGCAATGCCTACTTTGGGAAGGTGACAACAGCTGTTGGGGTTGTCTCGACACTCCTTGCTCTCCTTGCCACAAGTAACATCATCCGCAGATTTGGTTGGACAGTCACCGCCCTAATCACCCCCATTATGTTCCTTGCAACAAGTGTGGCCTGCTTTACTTGCTATCTCTGCCCCCACAATAAGCTCGCTCTCCTGACAGCGCTCCTCGGCATGTCACCACTCGCCTTAGCCGCGCTTGCAGGCTCAACGCAGAATGCTTTTCTTCGTGGATGCAAGTACACCCTATTTGATGCCAGCAAAGAGCTCGCCTTCATTCCCCTCTCTCGAGAGAGTAGGATCAAGGGTAAGGCTGCCATCGATGGTGTAGGCTCCCGCATGGGCAAGTCGGGGGGTGCGCTCATTCACCAAGGCTTTCTTGTCGGCTTCAAAACTCTCGAAGCCAGCGCTCCCTACATCGCTGTTGTTCTTATTGTAGTCCTTGCAGGCTGGCTCATCGCGATCCGCAGCCTCGGCAGACAATTTAGCAAACTCACCGCTGGGCTCATTGACAGCAAAGAGCCTGCTCCTCTCCTCACCCCCCAAGCTCCGCTTACTGCCGCCCCAAGCGGTGCGGTAAACTAAGAGCACCCAACCCCACGTTCTCCACTGCAGGGCTGCAGCTTCACTAAGGGGTTACGTGGTACACAACTTAAGCACCCTAAACCCAGGAGATGGTCTAACATACCCTTAGGGCGTATTCTGAGGAGGTTCTTACTAGAGCATCTCTTTTAAGATAGCCCGTGACAAAGGTCGAGAAGAGCTAGGAGAGATCTCCTAGCTCTTGTGAACTTAGTTGCAGGTGGCTTTAGACAGCAATTTGCAGCTTCACATAGAAACCATTCAGGTTGAAATTTTCACAATGTTCAAACCCGACAGCTCCTGTATTACTGCGCGTTGAGGCGGGACTGCCAATGCTACCACCAACGAAAGCAGGCTTTCTAATGGCATTAAAGTAGGTGACAAATTCATAGCCAACCTCCCCAAACAGAGAGAAGCAGGAGCAGCACCAGCTGTAGTTGATCCCTAAACGAGCATCAAGTTCAGGGACAACTGCGCATTTTCCTTTGAAGTGGACGTTAAGTGTCTCATTGAATGTGGGAATCCCTCCTTGAACGCCTACGTGGGCCTCACGGTTCTGGTTCTTGTGATCCCCAGCTAGGATACTGAGACCAACGCGCGCCCCAAGACCAAGACCGCATAAGAGACCGTAGCGCAGATCGAGTCCGGCTCTTGGACCCGCAGCCCAGACATCGGCCTTGCTGCAGACAATATGTAGCTCAGCAAGAGGGGCAAAGTGTTCGTTACCGACGTAGACAATTTTGTTGCGAGTCTCAAGATTGATGCCACGCAAACCTACAAAGGCTCGCAAAAAGAGGTTGCATGCCTTCATCTGACGTGCGCCAAGAA